>NZ_LNDD01000003.1:300000-487841 GCF_002865985.1 Thermotoga sp. SG1 | reverse complement strand
CGTACGTCACTATCGTTCCAAAGGTCGCTTTCCTTCCTTCTGAAAGTAGTTCGCTCAGGTATCCTGTCGAGAAGATGTAAAAGTCGTATCCAGGTACTTTTGCCCAAACTGTGTATTTCTTCTCTCCGTCGTATTCGTACTCTACGTACCTTTCCCCTCCACTCTTTGCTTCATTGAACGCTTTCTCGAATTCCCCAAGTTCTTTCACGTCTTTCATGAAGTTTCCCATGTCTTTGTGAATCAGTACTTTCCCATCCCCAGATACAAGTATGCCGTAGCCGCTTTCTCCGAGCTTTCCACCGTTGACCACTGTATCCCAGAAGTCTCTTCCTTCAGAAAGGTCTATCACGTAACCAACTCCACCGAGTGTCCCCGCGCCGAAGGCACCAAGTGGAGCAAGAACAACAAGAACGGGTTTGTCCTTGAAGGTATCTGGCACAACGACGTACGGACTCTCCGAACTTTTTACAAAGCTCATGTATTTCTGATAGATGGTCGAGGAGGAATCTATCTGCTCTAGGCCATCTGCGGTGGCGATGTAGCCAGAACCAGTCATTTCTTCAAAAGTAAGACCCGCAAGAATCGTATTGGAAGCCTCTTTCACCAGTTTGACCATGTTGGAAGCCATAGAGTAAGTGTCAAGAAGCTGAGCCTCCATCGATTGCGTTAAAGCGCGTGCCCTTTCCACGTACTTGTTCATCTTTTCGGCGAAGTAATTGGAGAGAACATCGATCTGAACCTCCGCGTTCTTTTTGACCGCATCAACAACAGCCCTGGAAACACTCTGGTATATGAGGTAAAAACTAACAACAAGCCCCGCCAGAACGACCAGTATGATCACAAAAACCTTCATACGCAATGTCATAGGATCTACCTCCCGAATGTGATTTATCGCCTGTTATTTTATCAGAAATCCGGTCAGAAAAAAAGAAAAAACACCGGAGACAGCGGGAGTGAGAAACCATCCGCTCAGTATCCGGATTAAAACTTTCTTGTTTCCTAACCTCATTCCCCTCGCGTACCCTGCTCCCAGAACGGCCCCTACAATAGCCTGAGAGGAAGAAACGGGAATGCCCACTAGGCTGAAAATCCAGACAGTTACTGCTTGAGAAAGAACCGCCACAAGAGATGTAAAGTGATCTAACTCTATTAATTTCTTCCCGACAGTCATCATCACGTTTTTACTGTAGGTGAGGATGCCAAAGGCGATGCTGATACCACCAAGAAAGGCTGCCCGCTCAATGGTAAGCAGTTTCTCTACAAACACTCCTGTCACATTTGCAACGTTGTTTGCACCAAGCGAAAAAGCACCGTATGCTCCGAAGACCCATGCGAAAACCTTTATGACTCTGTCCTGCATCTGAACGCTTGGGATCTTTCGAAAGATGTACGAAAAAGCCAGATAGAAGATCAGACTTAAAACCAGTGCTCCCGTTGGCGTCAGAAACCACACGATGAATATCTTCACCAGAGCAGGAAAATCAATTCCCTGGATTCCCATCGTGGAAAGGTTTGCTCCTAATATGCCTCCAACCACTGCCTGGGATGTGGAAACCGGTATTCCAAACTTCGTCATGATCGTCACGGTTAGAGCACCGCAGAGAACAGAGATGCTGGAGGCAGCCAGGTCAGAGGTGCTGAGCGAACCTATGTTCTGAAGACCTCTTGCTCCACCCATCACCGCTCCGAGTACAACGAAAATGGATGCCACGATCGTGGCTCTTCTGTAGGGAGTGAGACCAGATCCAACAAAAGGACCGAAAACGTTCGCCGCGTCGTTCGCACCAAGGGACCATCCAAGAAAGAGCGAGGGTAAAAGATAAAACAGCATGACATCCCTCCATACATTAGCTTACGATTCTTTATTGTATCATTTTGAACCTCTCTCGCGGTACAACAGTCATACAAACAGACAAAGGAAAATTCCTGACAGAACTTCATAATATTTTAAAAATACAGTACCCGTTTAGGAAAGAAATTAGAATGTTCTCTTAACCTGTTACATTTACAATGAAGACTGGAAGATGAAAGTTGACCCCCCTATCCCCCTTGAGATACACCCCCCACGGCTTTGGCGGGCTCGAAAGAGCCCGCATTTTTTATTATGTGATAGAATTGTACACGATGGATCTCAGGAGGTGTCGACCGTGCTCGATATCGGTACCCTGATCTTTCAGATATTCTGGATGATCTTCATTTTCTCTCTCATTATTCCCTTTCTGAGGAACTCTGCTCTCGAGTCGGCAAGAGAGGCACTTATAAGGTCTCTCGAAAAGAAAAGAAACAGCCGTGTGATCACACTAATTCACAGAACAGAATCCATCAGCTTCTTTGGTTTTCCGGTGAGGCGATACATAGATATAGAAGACTCTAAAGAAGTTTTGAGAAGGGCGCTGAAGAAGCATAAAGGAAAGGTTACCGTTTTTGTTCCGCACTACGCTATGTCTGGAGGAACTCTGATAGCGCTTGCAGCGGATGAAGTTGTCATGGATGAAAACGCCGTCCTTGGACCTCTTGATCCCCAGATTGGAAACATGCCAGCACCTTCCATTCTCGCCGCCGTCGAGAAGAAAGATGTGAACGAAGTTGATGATCAGACGCTGATTCTGGCCGATATAGCCGAGAAAGCGATAAGACAGATAAAGGAATTGGTCACAGAAATCCTGAAAGATAAGATGCCAGAGGAAAAAGCAAAGGAAATAGCAGAAAAGCTCTGTGAAGGAAACTGGACACACGATTATCCTTTGACCGTTGAAAAATTGAGGGAACTTGGTTTGCAGGTGAGAACCGATATGCCACAGAAAGTGTACGATCTGATGGATCTTTACAAACAATCCGAGCCGAAAAGACCCTCTGTCAGTTACGTTCCGGCTCCTTATTACAGGGGAAGGGAAACACGTGGTGAAGATAGATGATTTTTACAGAAGAGAGTTCGGTGTGGTCGCGGGGATAGACGAAGCCGGCAGAGGATGTCTGGCGGGCCCAGTTGTGGCTGCTGCCGTCATTCTGGAGTACGATATAGAGGAAGTGTGCGATTCCAAACTCCTCACATCGAAAATGAGGGAAAGGCTGTTCGATGAGATAATGGAAAAGGCAGCCGTTGGGATCGGTATGGCCACACCGGAGGAGATAGACCTTCAGAACATATTCAACGCCACAAAGATGGCTATGAACCGAGCGTTGGAGAATCTTCCTGTGAAACCCTCTTTCGTGATCATAGACGGAAAAGGATTGGATCTGGGTGTTCCTGGTGCTTGTCTAGTCGGCGGTGACAGAAAGAGCAAACTCATAGGAGCGGCATCCATCATCGCCAAGGTGGTCAGAGATAGATTGATGGAGAAGTTGCACGATCTGTATCCTGAGTTTTCTTTCCACAAACACAAGGGTTATGCCACGAAGGATCATCTGAACGAAATCCGTCTTCACGGAGTTCTTCCCGTCCACAGAATGAGTTTCAGACCGGTTCTGGAGAATCTTTCCAGAGAAAGGCTTGAGGATTTTCTTGAAAAGAAACTCATCTCAAGGGAACGTTTTGACAGGATACTGGGTCTTCTGGAGGCGAGAGAAGGTGTGGCTTTCGGGAAAGAAAGAGTCGGACATAATCTCACTCTTTTTCAAACACGTGGACAAGGTTGAGGAAACACTGGTTTGCGTGTTCGATCTGCTGAAAAATTTCCTGGAGGGATCGGATGAGATTGACGTTCTCTATCAGCGTGCCCAAAGGCTGGAGAGTGAAGCGGACAGACTCAGAAGAAAGACCGAACTGGAGATGTACAGTGGTGCCTTCCTGCCGAATTTCCGTGGAGACCTCCTTGGTTTGATAGAATCTCTGGACAAGGTTGCAAACAAAGCTGAATACGTGGCAGATATTCTTGCTCTTCAAAAGCCTGAGATTCCTTCAGAGATAAAGGATCTCGTCCTGAAGCAGATGGATTACTCTCTGAAGGCTTTTAGATCGTTGAAGATGGCACTGAAATATCTCTTCGAAGAGATGGACAAGGTAGGAGATTACGTTCTGGAGGTTGAAAGGTACGAGCACGAGGAAGATCTGATGGAAAGGGACGCACTGAGAAAGCTCTTTGAAATGGAGATTGACAGATGTACAAAACTTGAAGCGAAAGAACTCATCAGAAGCATAGGAGATATTGCAGACAGAACGGAGGATGTCTCTGACAGGGTAGAAATCGTGCTTTTGAAGAGGAGGTTCTAAAATGGGAAAAACGGGAGAACTCTTCGAAGAACTCGTGTCCATCATGGAGAAGCTTCGCTCCCCGGAGGGTTGCGAGTGGGACAGAAAACAAACCCACGAGAGTCTGAAACCCTATCTCATCGAAGAGTGTTACGAACTGATCGAAGCGATCGATAAAAAAGATGACGAAACGATGAAAGAAGAACTCGGAGACGTTTTGCTCCAGGTGGTGTTCCACTCTCAGATAGCAAAAGAGAGAAATGCCTTCTCCATAGACGATGTGGTTGAACACCTGAAATCCAAGCTCATCAGACGCCATCCCCACGTCTTTGGAGACAGTCCCGCCTATTCCTACAAACAATGGGAGGATATAAAGGCCCAGGAGAAAGGAAAGAAGAAATCATCGAGGGTTGGAGAGATAAACCCCCTTGTTCCTGCCCTCTCCATGGCAAGAAGAATTCAGGAAAACGCTGCACAGGTGGGATTCGACTGGGACGACATCGAGGGAGTGTACGAGAAGATAGAAGAAGAACTTGAAGAACTCAGAAAGGCAAAAAATACGGATGAAGCAGAAGAAGAACTCGGCGATCTTTTGTTCTCCATAGTCAATCTGTCCAGGTTTCTCGGGGTCGATCCCGAATCTGCCCTCAGAAAGGCCACAAGAAAGTTCGTGGAGAGGTTCAGGAGGATGGAGGAGATGATAGAAAGGGATGGACTGATGCTGGAGGAACTGTCCTTGAGGGAACTGGATGAATACTGGAACAAGGCGAAAGGAGGAGATGAGGAATGAAAAAGGTTTTCCTCGTAATTCTTCTGGTAACAACGGCTACCTTCTTCTCACAGGCAACGACCACATCGAGCACGGTGGTTGCTGTCGTCAACAACCAGCCGATCACTTCGGATCTTCTCGAACTCGAAGCGGATATAAATGGCATCCTCAAGAGTATCGCACAAATCGATATGAGGTTCTTCAACGTTCTCACAGGGACCGAAGAGGGATTGAAACTCCTTTTGAAATACAAAATAGAGGTTTTGAATTCGCTGATAGATGATCTTCTCATACAACAACTGGCAGGAAAAGAAGGAGTCGGTGTAACAGATGAAGAGGTGAGTGCAGAGGTCGAAAAAAGGTTGAAAGAAACGGTGGAGTCGATGGGGATAACCCTTGAAGATCTGGATAAATTCCTTCAGAGCGCAGGTTACGGTGATCTTGAAACGTTCAAAAAGCGCCTCAAGTGGCACCTGAAAACCCAGCTTTCGCTTCAGAGGCTTCAGGAAAAGATCACCCAAGATGCAACGGTGACGGTTGAGGAAGCCCAGGATTATTACAACCAGAACAAAGAAGCGTACAGAGTACCGGCTGCCGTTCATCTCTATAAGATCTCCGCCGAAGAAAAAGGGAAAATCGATGAAGCCCTCTCAAGGATCAGAAAGGGAGAAGATTTCCTTGAGGTCGCAACAAAGGTGGCAACAGGAGGAGACCTGGGCTGGATCGAAGAGGGAGAACTTGAAAAGGATTTGGAAAGTGTCATCTTTGAGGCGCCAGAAGGTGCTATACTTGGCCCGTTCGAATCGAAAGACGGTTTTGTGCTCTACAAAGTTGTAGAAAAGAGGGCTTCCTCTTACAAAAAGTTCGAAGAGGTGAAAGAGGAAATCATCAACAAACTGCTCTTGGATAAGAAGACACAGATCTGGAACGACTGGTTCAACAAAACGTTTGAGGAGTTCAAGAAGAACAGTCATATAGAAATAAAACTTGGAGGGAGCGAAGAATGAAATTGAAGACAAAAACGATGGAATGGACAGGAAACTCATTGAGACTGCTGGACCAGAGAAAACTTCCCTTCGTCGAGGAGTACGTGGAATGCAAAACACACGAAGAGGTCGCACACGCGATAAAGGAGATGATCGTCAGAGGAGCACCCGCCATAGGTGTCACAGCTGCTTTCGGATACGTTCTGGGGTTCAGAGAGTATCGTTCAGGGGATCTGAAGGAATGGATGAAACGGGTGAAGGAAGTTTTATCTCGAACCAGACCCACGGCCGTGAACTTGTTCTGGGCCCTGAACAGGATGGAGAAAGTTCTCCTTGAAAATCTTCAAAATGAAAATCTTGGGGAAATCCTCGAAGAAGAGGCTTTGAAAATGGCGTACGAAGATATAGAAACGAACAGAGCAATCGGCAGAAACGGAGCAAAACTCATAGAAGATGGTTCGACCGTTCTCACCCATTGTAACGCGGGAGCCCTCGCAACAGTGGACTATGGCACGGCTCTTGGGGTGATAAGGGCCGCAGTGGAAGCCGGAAAGCGCGTGAGGGTGTTTGCCGACGAAACACGTCCGTATCTTCAGGGAGCAAGGCTGACCGCCTGGGAGCTCATGAAAGACGGTATAGAGGTCTACGTAATAACAGACAACATGGCAGGATGGCTCATGAAAAGAGGAATGATTGATGCTGTTGTGGTGGGAGCTGATAGAATCGCCCTGAACGGAGACACCGCAAACAAGATAGGAACTTACTCTCTCGCTGTTTTGGCGAAAAGGAACAACGTTCCCTTCTATGTGGCTGCACCGATATCGACGATAGACCCTACGATAAAGAGCGGTGATGAAATACCAATAGAGGAAAGAAGGGCAGAGGAGGTAACCCACTGCGGTGGAAACAGAGTCGCCCCTGAAGGTGTGAAGGTTCTGAACCCGGCTTTCGATGTCACAGAGAATTCCTTGATAACGGCAATAATAACGGAAAAAGGGGTTATCAGACCCCCATTTGAGGAGAACATAAAGAAGATCCTCGGGGTGTAATCTTGGATCAGGTATTCGCCTTTTTGGAGGAAAAGTTCCTTGCGTGGATGTGTTTGTTCACAAGATTTACAGGCTTTTTTGTGATATCTCCTTTTTTCTCCGAAAGGACCTTTCCAGTCGTCGTAAAGGTCTTTCTTGCGCTTTTTACGAGCTGGTTGACCCTCTATTCATCGGACCTGAGTTTGCCACTCGATACACCCGTTCTAACGATAACATTGAATCTGTTGTTCAACTTCCTAGTGGGTTTTGGGTTAGGATTCATCGTGTATCTTTTCCTTCAAGCGTTCAACGGAGCAGGCTACATATTTGGCTTTCAGATGGGATTTGGTATGGAAGAGGTTCTCGCGTTCGGAGAAGAACAAACAAATCCCACAGGAGAATTGATATATTTTTTAGGTCTTACCGTTTTTGTGCTCATAAAAGGACCCCTTCTGATTTTTGAAGGTTTGAAGGACTCTTTGAAAGTCTTTCCTGTGGATATTGTGAGTCTAAGGAAAGATTTCTTCTCCTATATTGTGGAAAAGTCGAACGAATTCTTCGTGATGATATTAAAAATCGGAATTCCCATCATCGCATTCATGCTCATCGTTAGCATCGTACTGGGAATCATTTCTAGGCTCATCCCGCAGATGAACGTCTTCATGGTTGGACTACCTCTGAAAGTGATAATAGGTTTTGTTCTTATAGCGGGGATGTTACCGATATGGGCAGATATGGCTCAGAGTATTTCGAATCTTGCCTGGAACGCTATTCAAGAGCTTCTTGGGAAATAGTTCCTCTGCTGTTCGCTGAAGCCGAACGAACAGAACGCGCTACTCCAAGAAAAAGAAGAAGAGTGAGAGAGGAAGGCCGGGTTCCCGTCTCGAGGGAACTCAACATGGCGATCACCTTCCTCATATTTGCTGTCGGCTTGAAGATATTTGGCCCGCAGGGAATCATGAATATTGCACAGGATGTCAATGCCTTTTTCTCCTTTGAAAAAACAGAAAACCTTCTGGATGCTATCGGATATTTTAAAGATGTTCTTTTGATGATTGGAGCCCTTATGCTTTTCACCATGGCCACCGGAGTTCTGGTTGGGGCAATTCAGACTAGGTTTCTTCTTGCATTCAAAACCCTCAGACCCGATCTGAACAGGATAAATCCGGTGGAAGGATTCAAAAGATTGTTCTCGCTGAGATCCATCATCGAGCTTTTGAAGGCCGTTATGAAGGTGGTGGTCGTCGGTGCTGTCGTTTATCAAGTACTGAAGAATCGCTGGTACGAGATGGTCCTTTTGAGCGACATGGAACTGGAGGACGCCTTTCTGAACCTCTGGGATGTGGCATCTGAAGTCTCTCTGAAGAGTGGTATAGCCCTTCTCGCGTTGGCCATTTTCGATTACGCTTATCAAAGATGGGACTACGAAAAAAGCATTCGAATGACGAAGCAGGAAGTGAAAGACGAGTTCAAGGAAGTAGAGGGAAATCCCGAGGTGAAGCGAAGGCAAAGACAAATGATGTATGATATCTTACGGAGGAAGATGATGGAGGAGGTTCCCAAAGCTGACGTTGTGATAACCAATCCAACACATTTTGCTGTCGCTCTGAAGTACGATCCCGACACGATGAACGCACCGATTGTGGTGGCAAAGGGTGTGGACCATTTGGCCCTGAAGATCATCGAGATTGCAAAGGAAAACGGAGTTGCAATCGTAAGAAATCCTTCTCTTGCCCGAACACTGTATTACAGGGTGGAAATAGGTGAAGAAATACCGGTGGAATTCTACAGGATAGTGGCAGAAATACTCGTTTACGTTTACACGAGGAAAGGGGTGAGAATTTGAAAAACGTCGATATCGTGGTTTCTCTGATGATAGTGGCCATCGTGCTTTTGATGGTACTTCCAATTCCAGATAGAATGCTGGATTTCTTTCAGATTCTCAATATAACCCTTTCGATGATAATCCTTTTTTCCACGATGTACATAAGAAGCGCACTGGAACTTTCTTCTTTCCCGACATTGCTTCTTGTAGTGACACTCTTCAGATTGGGCCTCAACGTGGCTTCAACGAGGCTCATCCTTCTGGAAGGCCCCCAGTTTCAGGGAAGAGTCATAAGGACCTTCGGGGATTTCGTGGTCAGAGGAGATTACGTTGTGGGATTGATAGTGTTTTTGATACTGGTCATCATCCAGTTTGTGGTCATCACAAGGGGTGCCGAGAGGATAGCAGAAGTGGCGGCGAGGTTCACCCTCGATGCCATGCCAGGAAAGCAAATGAGCGTGGACGCTGATCTGAACAGTGGCCTGATCACGGAAGAGGAGGCGAGGAAAAGAAGAGAGGAGATAAGAAGAGAAGCGGATTTCTACGGTGCTATGGATGGTGCCAGTAAGTTCGTGAGAGGGGATGCCATAGCGAGTATCATAATCGTTTTCATCAACATAGTTGGTGGGCTTCTCATCGGTGTTTTGAGGCACGGTATGAGTCTTGGGGAAGCGGCACAGGAATACGTGATCCTCACAGTGGGAGACGGACTCTCTGCCCAGATACCCGCTTTGCTGGTTTCAACAGCAACCGGTATCATAGTGTCCAGGGCGGCATCGAAGGAGAACCTCGGGAAAGATCTGGTGTCGGAGCTTTCCCGCGAAACGAAGGTCATCATTCTCACGGGCGGTGTTTTGATCTTTCTGGGACTTTTCACTCCCATTCCGTTTTTCAGTGCCCTTCTGGGAGGGGCTTTGATCCTGCTAGCAGTCTATGCCTCAAGGGCCGTTCCTCAGGAGGAACTCGCAGGGCCATCACCCGCGGAAAGACCGAGTGGTCCTGTACTGTCAACCCCCGAAGAGGTGGCTGAGGTGATACAGAGCGACACCGTTGAGGTAGAGATCGGATACGGTCTGATTCCCCTCGCCGATCCATCCCAGGGTGGTGACCTCCTCGACAGGATCACATCCATAAGAAAACAGCTTGCCTTCGAATTAGGTCTTGTGGTATCTCCCATCCGGGTGAGAGACAGTGTCCTTCTGAAACCAAACGAATACTCCATAAAGATAAGAGGAAGTGAAGTTGCCCGTTATGAGCTGATACCAAACAGGCTCCTCGCTATAAATCCTGGGATCGCTGAGGAGAAAATACCCGGCATACCAACCAGGGAACCCGCCTTCAACCTTGAGGCGTACTGGATAGAAGAGTGGAGAAAAGAAGAAGCCCAGCAGAAGGGTTACACCGTGGTGGATCCTCCCACCGTCTTCGCCACACACCTCTCTGAAGTACTGAGAAGACACGCCGATGAACTGCTTGGGGTCAAAGAGTTCGAACTCCTTGTTGAAGGTCTGAAAGAGAAGTTCCCGAAACTGGTTGAAGATCTCATACCGGACGTTATGAAACCAGCCGAGGTGAAAAAAGTCCTGCAGAGACTCCTGAAAGAAGGTGTTTCCATTCGGAACCTTCCGACCATTTTCGAAACGCTTCTGGAAAGCGCAGAAAAGAGCAAAGACATAGATTTCCTGGTGGAAAGTGTGAGAAAGGCCCTGAAAAGGCAAATCGCCTCTCAGGTGCGCTCCGATGACGGTAAAATACACGCGGTAGTCTTCGAAAGGGAACTGGAACAGAAACTCACCGAATCGATAAGGGATGTGGGGGAAGAAAGGGAACTTCTTCTGAATCCAGAGGTGTCACGAGAACTCATGAACAGGATATCTGCCGCCCTGAGTGATCTGATGAAAAAAGGATATCAACCGGTTGTGGTCTGTTCTTCCAGCATCAGACCGTACCTTTCCAGGTACATAGCAAGGAGTGTTCCTGGTGTTTTCGTGATCTCCTACGATGAAATACCAGACGATTACACCCTCCAGATTGAAGGTGTGGTGAAACTGTGAAAATAAAGAAATACCTTGCTGAGAGTATCAGAGAAGCGATGATGATGATAAAAAGGGAACTTGGAGAGAACGCCGTTATCTTGAGTTCTCGTAGGATAAAAAAAGGTGGATTCTTCGGAATAGGAGGAAAGACGTACTTCGAGATAACCGCCGCCGTGGAAGAAAAAGAAGAGGAAAAGAAGGTAGAAAACGCTTCCACTTACAGACTACAGGAGATCCTGATAAAGAACAGGCGAAGTTTGGACGATAATATTAAGGACGAGTTCGACGAGATAAAGAGGACCATAAGCGAAATCAAACAGATCCTTGTGAAAGAGAAGAGCCAGACCCTTCCAGAAGGGCTGTCGAAGATCTCCTACGGTATGGAAAAACAGGAGATAATACCGGAAATCAGACACAAAATAGTGGAGTTTTTGAAGATGAAATACGGTGATCTGGATCCCGACTCGAAGGAAACCTTCAAAGTTCTCTCTGAGCAGTTTTCCAACATCATAAGAACGAGAATACCGGAATTTGAGAATGTAAGGGTTCTCTTCGTTGGAACAACTGGGGTTGGAAAGACAACGACACTTGCAAAGCTCGCCGCAAGGTTCAAGATAGAAGAGAAAAAGCGTGTGGCGATACTCACACTGGATACCTACAGAATAGCCGCAGCCGAGCAGCTGAAGACGTACGCGGAGATAATGGATATTCCAATGAGGATAGCGTACACACCGAAGGAAGCAGAATACGAAATGATGGCACTGAAAGATTACGACGTTCTTCTCGTCGACACCGCTGGAAGGAGTCATCAGAACGATCTTCAAATGAGCGAAGTCAAAGCCCTGGCAGAGGCTGTGAAGCCGAACATCACGTTTCTGGTCGTCGCCATGAACTACAAACTGGACGACATGAAGAAAATTCTGGAGAGATTCTCTGTGGTGAGACCCACGCATCTGATTCTCACGAAGATGGACGAAACGTCCGTTTATGGCACTTTTGTGAACATCTCAGAAATCACAGACATTCCAATCGCCTTTGTAACAAACGGTCAGAGAGTGCCGGACGATATCTTCGAAGCAAATTCCGTGGAACTTGCAAGGATCGTGACCAGTGAGGTGTTAAGCTGTGCCGGATCAGGCGGAACATCTCAGAAAGAGTGAACCGAAGATAGTGAGTGTTCTCAGCGGAAAAGGTGGTGTGGGGAAATCCGTAATAGCGGTCAACCTCGCTCTGGCTCTGAAAGAAACAGGAGCAAATGTGCTTTTGTTGGACGCAGATGTGGGGTTTGGAAGTGTCGAGATCCTTCTTGGTTTCATGGCGCCCAAGACACTGAAAGATTTTTTCAAATCCGATATGAAGATCGAGGATATCGTTTTCAGCACAAAATACGGTGTGGATGTTCTCAGTTTTGGAATTGATATGGAGGATCTTCTCCTTTTCAATCTGAGCGATCGAAGGCGTTTCTTCGATTGCTTTTCCAGACTTCTCAAAAAATACGATTATCTGATAGTAGATTTTCCCCCGGGGTACAACGAAAACCTGGACAGTTTCTACCTTCAGTCTGACTTCCTCATCCTCGTGACAACGCCGGAGCCGACTTCCATCATAAACACCTACACACTGATGAAAATTCTGTCCGTCAAGGGAGTCTCTCCAGAAGAAGTTTTCCTCGTCATGAACATGGCAAAGAACATGAGAGAGGGAAGAATCGCTGTGGACAGACTGAAGAGGGTGATCGAGAGATTCGTTGGTTTCACGATAAAACATTCCTTTGTGGTGAAAGAAGATCCCGTGGTTCACAAGAGTGTGGTTTCACAGGAGCCGTTCGTTCAGCATCACCGAAGATCTCAACCGTCTTTTGCGATATATGGTCTCAGAGAAAAGATCCTGAGAGAGCCCATTCGAAAAGAGAACTTCTTGACCAAAATAAGACAGATGCTTGGGATAGGGTGATACGATGCAGTATTACACAGAACTTGTGAAAGCTTCCGATGTGATAAGACCCGGGCAGAGCGTCATTGTGGAAGTTTCCTCTCCGGAGGATCTTGAAGGTGAGTACAAAAGCAGCGTTCACGACGTTGATTTCGAAAGAAATCTTCTGGTACTCTCCATGCCGAGTTTCAAGGGAAGACTGGTTCCTCTTCCGCGAGGGACGCGATGTACGGTGAAGATCGTGGACAGTTCTGCGATATATACGTTCAGAACGGCTGTATTGGAAAGTGGAAGGGACGAAGATGGTTTTCCCATCACCAAGGTGTTGTTTCCAAACAGGTTGAGAAAGGTACAGAGAAGAAGATTCAAAAGGATAAAGATCTTTCTGGAAGGATTCTACAGGGTCTCCTCCAAGGATGAACCACCGAAGAGGTTTGTGACAAGAGATTTCAGCGCAGGTGGTATGCTGATGGTGGTGAACGACATCTTAACGGTTGGACAGATCATATACGTTACGATGGATCTGGATGAAAACTTGAAACTGGTGGATCAGCCTGCCCGGATCGTAAGAGAAGCAGGAATTCTTGAAGCGGGTGAGAGAATGTACGGAGTGGAATTTTTGAACGTCTCTCCATTCCTGGAAAAGAAACTGGTGACTTTCGTTTTCAGAAAGGAGATTGAAATGAGAAACAAGGAAAGGGGAGATATCGAGTGAACATCTCCGAAAGACAAAAGGATCTTCTGAAAGAAATCGGAAACATAGGAGCAGGAAACGCTGCAACGGCGATATCTTACATGGTGAACAAGAAGGTGGAGATTTCTGTTCCAACGGTGGAGATAATTCCTCTCAGTGACGTGATCTTCGTGGCAAAAGATCCAGAAGAGATCGTTGTGGGTGTGAAAATGCCCGTGACAGGAGAGATAGAAGGTAATGTCCTTCTCATAATGGGAACGCAGGTGGTGAAAAAGATCCTGGAGATACTCATAGGACACGCACCTGAAAATTTACTACAGCTTGATGAGTTTGCTGCTTCGGCGCTTCAGGAAGTAGGAAACATCATGTGTGGTACCTACGTTTCGGCTCTTGCAGACTTTTTAGGATTCAAGATAGACACGCTTCCACCTCAGCTTGTGGTGGACATGATTTCTGCGATATTCGCAGAGGTTTCGATCGAGGAGCTGGGAGAGAGTGTCGATGATCAGGTGGTGTTCGTCGAAACGTCTCTTACCGTGGAGGAAGAAGAACCGCTGACCTCATATCTGATGCTGGTGCCGAAGCCAGGGTACCTGAAAAAGATCTTCGAAAGGATGGGTGTTCAGGAATGAAAAAGGTAATAGGTATTGGAGAATACGCCGTTATGAAAAACCCAGCGGTGATCGTGACCTTGGGACTGGGATCGTGTGTTGCCGTGTGTGTGAGAGATCCCGTTGCAGCCGTTGGTGGTATGGCCCATGTAATGCTTCCAGACAGCGGTGGAAAGACTGACAAACCCGGAAAGTACGCAGACACGGCAATTGAAACGCTGGTGAAAGAACTCGAGGCACTTGGAGCAAAGAAAGGAAGAATGGAGGCAAAAATCGCCGGTGGAGCCAGTATGTTCGAATCCAAAGGAATGAACATAGGGCAGCGAAACGTAGAAGCGGTGAAAAGACACCTGAAAGAACACGGAATAAAACTTGTGGCAGAAGACACCGGTGGTAACAGGGCAAGAAGCGTTGAGTACAACATCGCCACCGGAAAACTTCTTGTGAGGAAGGTGGGTGGTGGTGGTGGTGAACGATTAGAAATAAAGGAAATCTAGTGTGGGACAAAGAAAGGGCAATAAGGAGTTTGCTTCCTGTTATAAAACGAATAGCCGAAGATCTGGTGCAGACCCTTCCACCGAACGTGGAGGTGGAAGACCTCATCCAGGAAGGAATCCTCGCGGCACTCTCTGCTTTTGAAAGGTACGATCCATCCAAAGCGAGCTTTACAACATTCGTGATAAAAAGAGTAAAGGGGGCAATGTACGACTACCTGAGAAGGATAGACTGGATGCCAAGGAATCTGAGAAAAAATGTGAAGCTTGTGGAAAAAGCAATTCACGAGAGTGAAGAGTTCCCCTCAGACGAGGAACTGGCTAGGAAAACCGGATTGGAACTGAAAGAAGTGATTCGCGCCAAAAACGAGATGATGAGAAGACAGATTCTCATGATAGACGCCTTCGATGAAGAACTGGCTTTGAAAGCAGAAGGACCAGATGAGACAGCGTACCGGGAGATCTTAAAAGAGGAAATAAAAAAGGCAATTGAGAAGTTGTCGGAGAAAGAAAAACTCGTTCTTTCACTGAGGTTCGAAAAAGAGCTTTCCTTGAAAGAAATAGCACGTGTTCTGGGTGTCTCCGAGTCCAGGGTTTCTCAGATTGTGAGCCTTGCCCTCCTGAAAATAAAAAGGGAAGTGATGAGCGATGATCAGGCCAGTTGACTTCCAGGGTTTTGTTGTCAAAGGTGTAGAGTCCACCCAGAGCATCTCTCAGACTTTGAATCAACAGACACTGACACAGCAAATAGCTGGACAGCATCTGGTGCAGCAGTTCAACAGAGAACAAAACATGGTGAAAAGAAGTGTCTTCACAGAGGGGGTTGAGGTGAAAACTTCGACGGAGGGAAAAGGAAGGAATGAAAGTCGTTCCCTCTACAATCTCAGGACTCAGAGAAAAAAACAGGCCAGTCTGAGGGAAGAAAACAAGGGACTGTTCATGGATGTGAGAACATGACGACCGCTTATCTGGATTCAAAAAAACTGGGTGGAAAATTCGTGGGAGGGCTTCTCGTTGTCGATGAACGAGGCATTCCACAGGAGTTCAAGTACACCGAACCTGTGGTCCCAAGCGAACTCCAAAGAATACTGTACGGTGGCTCTCTGGAGGTCTATCTGAAGACAGAACTCATAGCCAGAACATTGCTGAAGAAGATGGAAAAAAATCCGGATTTCATATTCGTTCGCGATCCCGAACTTCTGGAGGCGGATGAGAGACTGGTGCTCCTTGTTGAGAGAAACGAGAGAGTGGAAGAGCCAGTTCGAATTTCTGAAGAGGAAGCGATTCTTCCATTCAAAGGAACGGCACTCAAAGTCATAGGGAAACTCTCGGACGATCGTCTGGAAAAACTGCTGAACCTTCTGGAAACTTTCGATGTTCTTGAACCATTTCAGAGACTGGACAGGGCGCTGGAGTACGTATGTTCAGGCGAGTGATCTATTTCTTCAAAAGATGGCTGGAGGGGATCATCCTAGAACTGAAAGGCCCAAAGGTGAGCTGTGTAGAGGTGGATCTTCTTCCTCCTTCTGTGATCGAAGAAACCTTTCGGAGTCAAGTAGAAGTTCTTTCGCTGAAAAGAGAGCCACAGGTTCACGAGGAAAAGATTGAAAGCAAGATGATACGGGTCGAAAGCTGTTTCCCAACTGCTGAGATCTCTCTTCGATCTGGAAACTTGGAAATTTCAACTATTGGTACACAACTTTTCGATGAAATGTTGATGAACACAGAAGTTCGCTCGGAAAACCTTTCCTTCCCTGTCAAAGTCCATTCGGTTGCTTCAACCACACCGACTGTTTTTTCAAAATCAGACCTGCCTGTCTTGAAGAGGATGAGGATAAAAAGAGAAACGCACGTTGACAGGAAAAAAATAGAAGGAGCACTGAAAGTGCTCCTGATGGAGTTGAAAGGAAAGCAATTCAAACGCATCGGTTTTGTTGGATACTACAGAAACGTTCCGTCCGGGAAGTTGTTCGTTGTGAACAGAGAACTTTTTGTCGACGTAGAAGAAGGTCCTTTGAAAGATCTCATGGTGTTCGAAGTTGAAACAGAAAGACCGAAGCGCTACATATTCATTTCTGTTCAATAGCTTCAGAAAGTTCCTCGATGTTTTCCAGAACCACTTTGAAGAACTTGAAGGCTTCGACATCAACTTCCGAGTTTTTGTTCATGAAGTAGTAAGTGACCTTTTTCCTGAAGTTTTCCCTCTCTTCAGCAGACATTTTGATGATTTGAAGAACAATGGCTTTGATCCTTGGATCGTCCTTCATGACATCCAGAATTTGCTGGACCTCGGGCTTCATCCCTCATTCTTGCTGTTCTCCAAAAAGACCTTGAAAGATATACCCGTTCTCACATCGTCCCCTATCTTGATTTCGATAAACCCCGGCACGACGAAGAGGTCCTTACCGGACTCCTCCAGGAACCTTCTGGCAACTGCCAGTGCCTTCACTGCCTGGTTCACAGCCCCCGCACCAATCGCCTGAATCTCAACCCTGTCGCTCTTGGAAAGAGAACCAGCGATCGCACCAGCCACCTTGTTCGGATTCGAGTTTGAACTGACTTTCAAAACTTCCATTCTACCATTCCTCCTTACTCACGGGTTCTCTAACTTGCATTTTATCACAAAGGTTCCGAACATTTCAAACTTACTCTATCGTTACTTCTCTTAGATATTTTGCGGCATCTTCCGGTGGAACGGTGTTTATGTAGAAACCCGTTCCCCACTCGAAGCCTGCCACTTTCGTCAGCCTTGGAAATATCTCGATGTGCCAGTGGTAGTAGTCCTTTCCTTCCAAGTTCGTTGGAGCCGTGTGTATGAGGAGATTGTACGGAGGATTGTCTAAAGCCGAGTAGATTCGATACAGGACGTTCTTCAGGATCTTTGAAAGAGAGGTTACTTCCTCTTCCGATATCATGTGGAAACTGTTCATGTGTCGTTTGGGAAGGATCCACGTTTCAAACGGGAATCTCGAGGCGAACGGTTCTATGGCTATGAAATGGTCATTCTCTTCGACGATCCTTTCTCTTTCCTTCTTCTCTTCATCAATGATGTCACAGAAGGGACATCTTTCTTTGTATTCGAAGTACTCTTTGGATCCTTCGAGTTCTTCCTGAACCCTCTTCGGCATGATGGGGAGGGCGATTATCTGACTGTGAGGATGGCTGAGAGAGGCTCCGGCATCTTTTCCGTGGTTTTTGAAGATCAGAATGTATCTTATCCTTTCATCCTTCATGAGTTGTTCGTATCTTATCTTGTAGGCCCAGATCACTTCCTCCACGTTCTTGTACTCCATAACTGCCAGGTGAGAGTTGTGATCGGGTGTTTCCACAACAACGTCGTGGTATCCAAAACCCATAGCGGCGTCGTACATGCCCCTTCCATACTTTCTCAGGGTAGTGTTTGGGTCCACTGCCGGAAACTTGTTAGGAACGACCCGAACCCACCATCCAGGCGTGTTCGGTTCTGTGTCGGCTGGTCTGAAGGCGAAGATCTCGGGAGGCGTGGTGTGTTCGTTTCCATAGTCAAACGGGCAGAATCCTTCCTGAACCTCTTCAACCTTTGTTCTCACAAAATCGTTGGGTCTTTTTGCCCTCTCGGAGGCTATTATGACCCATCTCTTTATTATGGGATCCTTTCTGAACTCAGCCATCTCTTTTCCCCCTCACTTTCCAACTTTGGAAAGGGCTTTTTTGTAGAGCTCCACGTATTCCTTTGCTGATCTGTCCCATGAAAGATCTGTGTTCATAGCGTTCGTCATGATCCTCTTCCATTGTTCTTTCTCTCTGTAGTAAAAATGCAGCGCTCGAGAGATGGCTTTCAAAAAGTATGAAGAATCAAAGGGTTTGAAACCAAATCCGGTTCCTTCCATAGTTTGAGGATCGTATTCTTTCACTGTGTCTGCAAGCCCACCGGTGTATCTCACAACGGGAACTGTTCCGTACCTCATGCTGAACATTTGACCAAGACCGCACGGTTCGTACTTGCTGGGCATGAGAAATATATCGGAGCCGGCGTATATCTTCTGCGCCAGATCCACATCGAACTTTATGTTCACCGAAACTTTATCTGGATACTTTTCCTGAAACCTTCTCAGAGCGTTTTCGTAATATTCATCACCCGTTCCCAGGACAACGATCTGAAGATCAAAGAGCGTGAGATAGTCCATGATGTCGATCAGAAGATCGAGCCCTTTCTGTGGAACGAGCCTGCTGATGAGACCCGCCACGGCAGTCTCTTTTTTCACAGGAAGCTTCAGTTCTTCCTGGAGTTTCACCTTGTTTTCCCATTTGAGTTCTAGATGGTTCACATCGTAGTTGACGTAGATTCGCCTGTCCGTCGCAGGATTGTAGAGTTCGTAATCTATCCCGTTCAGGATTCCATATAGATCTTTTGATCGCATCCTCAGAACTCCATCCAGTTTTTCACCGTACTCTTCCGTTTGAATCTCTTCAGCGTAGGTTGGGCTCACCGTGTTTATCACATCGCTGAATACAATCCCACCCTTCAGGAAGTTCAGCTGACCGTAAAACTCAAGACCATCGATAGAAAATACGTAATCTGGAAGACCGGAGAAAGAAAGGTACCTTGGATCGAACACACCTTGATAACCAAGGTTGTGTATGGTGAAAACGGTAGCGGTTTTGGAGAAGTACGGATCGTCCCTGTAGAGGGTCTTCAGGTAAACGGGGATGAGCGCCGTCTGCCAGTCGTTCACGTGGATGGCATCGGGCTTGAGATCGAGGTGTTTCACCAGATCCAGCGTGGCGGCAGAGAAGAATATCGACTGCTCTCCAAGATCAGGACCAGCGTAAACATCGTCGGCCGAAAAATAGTACTCGTTCGCTACGAAATAAGTCTTCACGTTGCTTCCTGGAAGTGTGGATTCGTATATATCGAATTTTTCGCTTGTCTTCACATAAGAGACGGAAATATCACTGGCCACCTTTTTGAGATCGTAGTCGAATTTTTCCGCGTTCTTTTCAACCAACTTGTGCTTTGGCATCACTATAAAAACCTCTACTCCCTGCTTTTCCAGGTACTTTGGGAGCGTTCCGGCAACGTCTGCCAGACCTCCCACCTTTGCGAACGGAAACACCTCGTATGAAACAAAAACCACTCTCATCTCTTCACCTCCAGTTTCAGTGGTGCATCGTGTGGAAACACCAGAAGATCAACGTCTCCCACCTCGGAGAGGAACTTCTTTGTATGACCTTCTTCGTACCCCTTGATTATATCATAGTACTTAAGCCTGTTAGGTATCACATCTCCCGTCACAAGCACCCTCCCCATGTTTTCCGTGTGGACAAGGAAAGAGAGATGCTCTCTGGCATGCCAAGGGGTATGAAAAACCTTCATCTTTCCGTCCATGAGAACCTCGCTCCCTTTCAGCGGAACGATCCTCCTCCAGGAGGCTATCACCTGAGAGTAAAGTCTCCCAAGGAGAGGGCCAAAGGATCGATAATTTTTTGTTGCATAACTTTCGTGTACATAGAAGGTCGCGTTCTCGAAAAAGATGGAGTTGAAGATGTGATCCAGATGCAAATGAGTGAAAAAAACGTCTGTGATATCCTCGGGTGAAACACCGATTTCTGAAAACCTCTTTTCTAGTTCATCTATCGAAGGAAGGTTTCCCGGATCTATCAGGATCTTTCTGCTATCGTGTTCCAGGTAGACTACTGTGGAGAAATGAGCGTTCAGTCTCTCTGGAACAAAGACGTTGCCACCTGTAAGAAGGATCTCCATCTTCACTCGTATCACCCCACAAAATAACTCACGATCGCCACGAAGAGACAGTAGTAAGCGAACTGCCACATCTTACCGGATCTGACACTTCTTGAGAGTATGTAGAGTGCCAAAATTCCAGATAAGAAAGCAAAAAAAGGTGCCGTCAGTGAGATGTTTCCCTTCTCCATTCCCAGGATACCCGCCCCCAGGACAACCGGTATGGACATCAAAAAAGAGTACTGGAGGGCATCCTCTTTTCTGTACTTCAAAAAAAGGAGCGTCGCTATGGTGATTCCACTCCTTGAGACACCGGGGAAAAGAGCCAGTACCTGTGCCAGACCCACCACCGCGGCATCCAGCGCGGTCATCTCTTCCATCTTCTTCTCACCGAAGAACGATCTGGTGAACAAAAGTACGAGCGCTGTGAAAGAAAAGAAGAGTGGAAGAACAGCAGAGGAAGAAAATGCTTCGTCAACACGACTTTCGAAAAGAACACCGAAGACACCGGCCGGTATCGTGGAGATCACAAGGTTGAGAATCATCCTCCAGCTTCTCAAACTCCTTCTTATACCTTCAAGAGCAAAAACAACAACGGCAGCGAGCGTTCCAAGATGTAGTATCGCTGTTTGATAGGCGTTGAGATCCATCTTAAAAACGTAGGAGATGAGAGCCAAATGGCCCGAACTCGAAACTGGTAAAAATTCGGTCAGTCCCTGAACGATTCCAAGGAGCGCTTCCATTCTCAGAATCCCTCTTCTTTCTCCATGCTTTCCGCTTCTATTCCGACCATTCCCAGAAGATCATGAAGCAGTTTTTCATCCTCCGTGTCTACTTTCACAACGACCTCTCTTTTTCCGTCGAGTTCTCTGGCTGTGAGAATCGACAGGATGTTTATTTTACCGCTTGAGAGTGCGTCTACGAGTTTCTTCAACTCACCGGGTCTGTCCTCCAGAGTCACAGAAAAGCGGATTCCGGGCACATCCATGGCAAGTGCTTCCACCAGTGCTTCGAGAAAATCGTGAAGACTCACCGCTCCCACAACCTTGAGATCCTCATCGACCACAGGAAGATATGGCTCCTGATGCTCCAGGAACAGAAGAAGTGCGTGGGTGATGCTATCGTCCTCGTGGATGAAGAACTCTGGAAGAGAGATCCTATCAGAAACGGGAGAGTCCATTTCCAGATCTATCAAATCTTCTCTGTTCACAACTCCCTTGAGATGCCCTTCATTGTCTTTGACCACACACTCATTCGTCTGGTACTGTCTCATCCTGTGAAGACACTCACTGACGGTTGCCGTTTCTTCCACGACGGGAAAGTCGCGTGTTATCCATTTTTTAATGTTCATTCAATCCACCTCCTTCAAAAGTTCATTTATGTAAAACCTCAGGCGATCGATAACCCTTTCCTTCGGAACTTTTTCCCTTATCTCACCTTTCACGAATATCACCACACCATCCTTCAAACCTGCTACACCTAGATCGGCATCCCTTCCCTCACCGATACCGTTCACAACACATCCCATGACTGCCACCTTTAGGCTCCTGTTGATGTGAAAAAGACTACTTTCAACCTTCTGCGCCAGTTCTTCAACGTTTATCTCGGCCCTTCCACAGGTGGGACACGCTATCACTTCCAGGCCCTCTCTCAGTCCAAGGGATATCAGGATTTTCTTTCCCGCGATCACCTCTCGAACGGGATCTCCGGCTATCGATACCCTTATCGTATCCCCAATCCCCTTCAGCAGAAGATGACCAATGGCAATCGAAGACTTCACAATGGCGGTTTCCGCAATCCCCGCTTCCGTCACACCGAGGTGTATGGGATAATCCACTCTTTCAGCGATATACTCGTTCGCTCTTATCGTCTCAAGAACGTTCGAACTCTTCACGGACACAACGATATCGTAGAAGCCTTCCCTTTCGAGGGTCCTCACTTCTTCGAGTGCAGACTCTGCCAGATCCTTCCATCTCTCTGATGTCCTGTGCTTCAGGGACCCAACGTTTGCTCCAACGCGGATGGGTACACCGTATTCCTTTGCTACACTGACCACATCCCTCAAACGTTCTTTGCTCATGTTTCCCGGATTTATTCTTATTTTGTCCGCACCGCTTTTCACAGAAAGAATCGCAAGCCTGTAGTCAAACTGTATATCCGCCACCACAGGAATGGAAATTCTTTCTTTTATTCTCCTGATCGCCTTTGCATCCTCTTCATCCTGGACGGCCACGCGCACGATTTCGCATCCTGTTTCTTCGAGTCGTTTTATCTGAAGCACGGTGCTTTCCACATCCGATGTCTTTGTTGTGGTCATTGACTGCACGCTCACCGGTGCTCCTCCACCTATCGTCACCTTTCCAACCCTAACAGACCTTCTCATATTCCCATCAACCTTCCTATGTCGAGGAACGTGATGTAAAGGAAAAGAACCATGAGGAGTATGAAGCCAATAAAGTGAATGATGTTCTCAATCTGTGGGTCCAGTCTCTTTCTGGTCACCATCTCTACGAGTGAGAAAACGATCCTGCCACCGTCAAGTGCGGGAAGCGGAAGAAGATTCAGAACTCCCAGGCTGATCGTTATGATGGCCACGACGGTGAGTATGGCCTCCATACCGCTCTTTGATGCCTGTCCGATCACTCCCGCAAGTCCCACCACACCGACTATCTGACCTGTCTGAACGTTTCGGAAGAAGTTCTTCAAAGAAGAGGCCGTTGCCCAGAGTACGTAGTTACACGCCTTCACCGAAAGACTCACAGTTTCCACAAGATTTCCAGGTCTGTAGCGTGGCACTTCATTTTCCAGAACACCCGGGGTTTCCAGAACCGTCTTCAAAGAACTGGTGTCGATCTGCACTTTGATCAACTTTCCTGCCCTTTCCACCGTCACATCTACCGTGCCTGAAAGCCCTCTCCACCACTCAACATTTTCTCCCTGAACATTCAGCATCAAAACCCTATCACCAAGGTTCAACCTCTGATAGAGTACTATCAAATCCTGCCAGCTGTTTATCTTCTGACCTTCGACCTCAACGATCCTGTCTCCCCACTGGAAAACGGAGAAATCTTCCCTGAAGACGGGAGCAAGACCCGCGAAGGAGATACCGATCATGTGTCGCTTCGGGATCTCGTTGAACTGTTTCAGGATGCCTTTGACCGTGCCACCTTCGAACCCCAAAGTGACGTACTCGTTCACGTAGTCCTTCAGGATGGAGATGTCCGGGTTTCCGTTGACTGAAACGAGTTTTCCCTCTGGCCTTCCCTCGGCACTTTCCAGAACGATTTCGTAGGTTTCGGGGTACATCCTGGGTGCGATTCGAATCGGCATTTTCTTTTCGCCTCTAACGACCACCAGTTCCACGGGAAGCCCTTTCTGGATCTCCTTGGATATGATGGCAGTATCGAAGGCGATCTTTCCGTTCACAGAGTATATGATATCTCCTCTCATGAGCCCTGCCTCTTCTGCAGGGCTGCTTGGAAGGACCTCTCCCACACCCGGTAGGGCAATTCCCCAATGGAGCGTTATGGGAAGAAAAAGAACATATCCCGCAACGACGGAAAAAAGAGGACCTGCCAGGGTTATCAGAAGTCTCTGCCATGCTGGTTTGGCGTAGAAACTCTTTTCTCTCTCATCTACCACTTCTTCTCCTTCTTCGCCCAGCATTCTGACGTATCCACCTATCGGGAAGACGTTGAACCTGAAGGTGGTTTCCTTTCCTTTCACAGAGAAAACCGCGGGGCCAAATCCCAGAGCAAACTCCAGGACCTTCACTTTGAAAAGTCTCGCAAAAAGGTAGTGTCCAAGTTCGTGAACCATGATCACACCGGTGAGTATCAGGATGAAGTAGACGACAACCATTCTGTCACCCTTTCTGCGGTTTTTCGTGCTTCAGCATGGATCTGTTCCACTTCTTCCAGGTTCTCCGGTTCCGGATACCCATCGATCCTCTCAAGAGTTCTTTCTATGATCCTGTGTATTCCTCCAAACTTTATTTTACCCTTCAAGAATGCGTCAACCGCTACTTCATCCGCCGCGTTGAAGGCTGTTCTGAGGGCGTAGGAGTTTTTTATCTGATTCAGCAAAAAGAAAGTCGGGTATCTTTTCGGGTCTACCGGCTCGAAGGAGAGTTTCATCGTCTCGAGGGAAAAAGATCCGAGGGCAGCACGTTCTGGATAGAGAAGAGAGTAACTTATGGGAATTCTCATGTCCGGCGGTGAAATCACCATCTTCACATTCCCATCGGGCAGTATAACGACTCCATGAACCAGCCCCTCTCTGTGTATTTTCACGTCTATCTTCTCAAAGGGCAAATCGAAGAGTTCCATCGCTTCCAGAACTTCAAAAGCCTTGTTCACCATCGTGGCGGAATCCACCGTGATGCGTGTTCCCATGCTCCAGACGGGATGTTTCAGCACGTCGGCCGGCGTTGCAGTCTCTATTTTTTCCGGATCCCAATCCCTGAGGGCGCCACCCGATGCTGTCAGAACGATTTTCTGAACGCCCGGCTCGATCACCTGAAATATCGCACTGTGTTCGCTATCCACAGGGATCAGTTCGACACTTTTTTCCTCCAATTTCTTTTTCACAAGGAATCCTCCACAGACGAGAGATTCCTTGTTTGCAAGACAGACCCTTCTGGAGTGCTCCAGAGCAGCCAGAACGGCTCTCAAGCCACTGAACCCAGACACCGCCACCATCGTGATATCTGGCTTCAGCGCTTCCATCATATCCTCCAGTGAGTGAGGTCCCTTCCAGACCTTCGCGTTGCACTCAAAAGAAACATCACCGGTGACGGCAACGTTTTCCACCTGAAATTCTTTCACAATTTTTTTCGCCAGTTCCACGTTCGTGTGAAAGGAGATCCCCACTAGTCGGATACCCTCTATCTTTCTCAAAACGTCGAGCGTCTGTGTTCCTATAGAGCCCGTTGCTCCCAGTATCACAAGGGTTCTTTCTTCCATCTGAAGAAGATCACACCTCCTGTCTTGACTTCTATCTCAACCTCACTGGACACTGCTTCGTTGCTCACACCGTATGGCTTTACAACAGGCATCTTTGCATCTTTCAGGGTGTACTTAAATCCCCTGAGACTCACCCCTTCCGCATCAGAACCAAGAGGAAGTATGGACCATTTTTCTCCTGGTCTGGCAGAAAGAATCTTTTTCCCCTCGACGTATCCAATCACCAGACTTTCTGACACAAGAATAGTGTTTTTGAAGCGTTTCAGCAAATAGAAGAGGGCAAGAATCATGTCCAGGCGGTCACCCTGCCATCCGAAGACAATCTTTTCTTCACTTTCAAACTGTTGAAGTGCAAGTTCCAGGTCTATTTCGTCCTTTTCTTCTGGAAACAGTTTCATCATCACACCGTGTCTTTTCAGCCAACTCATCGTTTCTTCTGATACCGAATCGGCATCTCCAACGAAGATGTCGGGAACGATGTTTTTCGATTTCAAAAAGTTTGCCCCACCATCTACGGCTACAATCCTGTCACATTTTGAGAGATCGAGCTCTTCATCGTAGCGACCGTTTGCAAATATACACACCATTCATGAAGCCCTCCTCGAGCGAGCCTGTTATAATTCTATCAGGAGGTGGTGATTTTTTCATGAAGGATCTTCCCGGAAACATCGCCGTTCGTGTTGAGAACGGAAAGGTTGTCGAAATAAAACTGGGAAGCGATGAGTCAAACTGTCCGCCTGAAGTGAAGAAAGAACTGGAAGAGTACTTTTCCGGCAAAAGAAGGGAGTTTTCTTTCCCGGTGGAGATCAGAGGAACTCTTTTTCAAAAGAAGGTCTGGGAGGAAGTGAGAAAGATTCCGTACGGTGAGACACGAACCTACGGTGAGATCGCAGAAAAACTCAACACCTCCCCACGAGCCATTGGACAGGCCCTTGCAAAAAATCCTCTTCCCCTCTACATACCGTGTCATCGGGTGGTTTCAAAGCGAGGACCTGGAGGGTTCAGTGCCGGTCTCGAATGGAAGAAATTTTTGATTGATCTGGAGCGAGATAGCCGATGAGGAAGTTCTTTGTGTCTTTTTTGATCTCTGCCGCTCTTGTCTTCTCAACACTCTGGGGGCTTTATTTCCTTTTCACAAAAGACCTACCACCACCTGAAAGGAAGCTTGTTCCGACTTTCAGGGTATTCTACAGTGATGGAACACCACTTTTCATTTCCAGAAACGTCTGGATAGATCTTTCGAACGTACCAGAAAGTTTCGTAAACCTTCTTTTGACTTCTGAAGACGAAGATTTCTACAGGCATCCCGGGTTCGACTTGAAGGGTTTCATAAGGGCAATTCTGGTGGATATAAAAACCCTGAGCTTTTCACAGGGGGGAAGCACTCTCACCCAGCAACTTGCAAGGACTCTGTACCTTTCCATGGACAAATCCATCGCCAGAAAACTGAAAGAGATCTTCATCTCGTTCTGGCTCGAACGAGCGAGAACAAAAGATGAAATTCTGGAGATGTACATAAACTCCGTTTACATGGGAAACGGAATCTACGGATTTCAAACAGCGGCACTCTACTACTTTGGGAAAAACCTGTGGGAACTCTCCGAACCGGAAATGGCCGTCCTTGTTGCTTTGATCAAGTCTCCTGAAAACTTCAACCCCGAAAAGAACCCAGAAGTTTCCAAAAAAAGAGCAAAGATCGTACTCGAAAGGATGCTCTCGGAGGGAAAGATCGATCAACAAACGTACCAGAGACACGTCGAAGAGCTCTCAAGACTGGAATTCCAAACGCACCGGCTCACAGTGGATGAAGAGCTTTTCTGGAAGATCGTGAGGGAAGCTCAGAGGGCAGGCTTTGATCTGAACGAACTAAGGCACGGCTACAAGGTGTTTCTCACGCTGAACAGAGATTTGCAGGAACGAGTCTTTGACATCATCCAGGACGAAAAGACAGCCTTCGTTGCTGTGAAGACAAAGACGGGCGAGATAGTGGCCTATCGAGGAGTTGGTATCGAATATGGAACGGGCTGGAGACAGGTGGGATCCTCTATAAAACCACTGTATTACTACTACGCCCTTCTGAAAGGAATGAATCCTTCGAATCTTTTGCTCGACCTTCCTGTCAAAGTGGGAGACTGGGAACCGGAGAATTTCGATGAAAAATACAGGGGAATGGTCAGTCTCGAAGAGGCCATCGTGGAGTCCAGAAACATCCCCTCCGTGCTGCTCTACTCGTACATTCAGCCAGAGAACGTGAAATCCTTCATCACGGAGACATTGAAACTGAGATCCAGATACCCGGACGATCTCACGGCCGCTCTGGGAACCGTTGAAACATCCCCGGAAGAACTGGCGAAAGCATACTCGGCCGTTTTCAACGGAGGCGTTGCCCTCCAGCCCTACATCATAGACAGGATAGTGGATCGAAACGGAAGAGTCGTTTACAGAGGGTATCCAAAGGTCGTATCGATCGTACCGTCTTTCGTGAGAACGCCACAGGAAGCGAGCGAGATCATGAAATGGATCATGAAAGAAGTTGTGGAAAGAGGAACGGGTGTTCGAGCCAGAATTCCGGGAAAGACAGTGGCAGGAAAGACGGGAACGGCGGGAAACAACGCCTGGTTCATAGGAGGAGATGACGAGTACGTAGCTGCCCTGGTGAAGGATGGGAAGGATCTTCTTGGCGGAAGAGACTGTGCCCCCGTTTGGAAAGAGATCGTGTCAGACTGGAAACACCTCAAAGGCCTTCTCACGTACAGAGAAGTACACGGTGAGAAGAAACTTGTGATCGACGATCGAACTGTAGATTACATCGACTACGACAGGCTCGTTGAACTTTTGAACGAAGGAAGTGTTGAACTGGAAAGGATCGTGGAAATTCTCAAATTTATGGACTACAATCATCAAATAGAGTTTCTTTCAAAAGTAAACGCAGTGGATCCAGTTCTATCCCTCGAAATCTGGAAGAAATTTCTGAAGGAAGGGGGATGAAACATGATTCTTTTCAGAGAGCCAGGAAGGACAAATACGAGGAAAACCCTGGAGATAGCAATCGAAAAGGCTCGAAATCTTCCTTCCAGGAAACTTCTGATAGCTTCCGCCACAGGGTACAGTGCGAAGATGGCACTGGAGATGGCGAAGGATTTGAAACTCATCGTGGTGACACATCACACCGGTTTCGAAGAGCCAGACACACAGGAGTTCGACGAGAACACAAGAAAACTTTTGAAAGAAAAAGGACATGAAGTTCTCACTGCCACTCACGCCCTCTCCGCTGGAGAGAGGTGTCTCAGAAAGAAGTTCGGAGGCATTTATCCTCTGGAGATCATAGCGAACGCCCTGAGGATGTTCAGCGAAGGTGTGAAGGTGGCTGTGGAGATATCCCTGATGGCGGCCGATGCAGGGCTTGTGAGAACGACGGAACTCGTCGTTGCCTGCGGGGGAACCGAAAGTGGTCTCGACTCCGCCGTAGTTATAAAACCGACGAACTCTTCTAATCTTTTCGATCTGAGGATCGTCGAGATTCTGTGTATGCCTTCGAATATCTGATCTTCAGATCCTGAACGAGCCGTTTTATCTCCTGTATCTCTTCCGAACTCATTCCGTACTTCCACCAGAACGGAAGGACCGTGTTGTTCAAAAGGACAGGATCAACGTCTGGATCCAGTTTTTTCTCCCTGACGAGTTTTTTCCAGTCCTCTGTACCCGGGATAGGGGTGTACTCGTTCACCGATACACCGATCCCTTCGTTCAAACAAACCTTTACAGCCTCCAGCACATCTTCTTTTGTCTGACCGGGCATGTTCACCATAATGTACGCTGAGACTTCCTCTTTCGAGAAACCAACTTTTCTTAGAATTCGGGCAGCGCGCACAAGATCTTCATCGTACACCTTTCCTCCCGTTTCTCTCTGGAGCTTTCCAGAGGTTTCGTATCCCAGTTTTATGGTCTTGAAGTTCGCTTCTTTCATCAGAAGAGCGGTTTCTTCATCGAGAAGTCTTGCGTGTATTCCGTTTGGAAGATGAAAGTGCACCTTCCAGTTCTTTCTAACGATGAGTTTCAATACTTCTTTGAATCGTCCAGATGCCAGTATCGCATCGTCGAAGAAAACGATGTCCTCAACCTGAAACATGTCCAGGTACTTCTCGACAGTTTCTACCACTCTCTCTGGACTTCTCACCCTGAGGCCTTTCCAGAGTCTGTGAACTGCACAATAGGAACAGTGAAAGGGACAGCCAAGCGTTGTGGTGAAAACAAGGTGCCCTACCCTCTCGTAGAGTTCGTACATTGGATCGAAAACTTCGAACCAGTTCTCCGGTATCTCCTTCGAGGGAAATCCGAGTTTTTCCAAAAAAGATGGAAGAAAAACAAGATCACCGAAAGGAAAGACCAGTGCTTCACTTCTGGACGCATGTTTTGGAAAGAGTCTTGGGTATATTCCCCCCAGAACGATCGGGACATCGTAGCGTTTTTTCAGAAAACGGATCGTTTCCCAGACACCGGGATACCAGTAACTCAGAGTAGAGGTGACCATCACAAGGTTTACCTCTCCTATCTCCCTGAGTCTCCAATCCAGAAATTCCGGGGGTGCTCCGTATCTTTTGTATTTCCTTGGGACAAAGCGGAGAATCTCTGGTTTCTCTATTACTCTACTCGGGAACTTTCCGGTAGCGTACTTTTTGTCTTTTGGAACTTTCACAAAGCGTGGAAGATAGGGATCGTGTCTGTTGAGAAGATCCACGAGGTGAACCTCGTATCCCATCCATTCCATTGCACGGGCAACGTAAAGGAGACCAAGGGGTTTCAGCCAGAAGTCGTACGCTGCAAAGTCGTGGATCCACGGATTCACAAGGAGCACTCTCATTTTCCGAAGCAGAAATGGAACACCCCCTTTATGGTCAGGTCTTCGTCGAAGATCTCGTGTCTGAGGATTTCCCTAACGATCTTCGACTGTCCTCCCGTCAGGACTACCGGCAGTTCGCCGTACATTCCTTTTATTCGTTTCACTATTCCCTCGAGGGCATAGACCGTTCCATTCACAACACCGAGTTGTATGTTCTCTTCCGTATCCTTGCCCACCACAAAATCTGCCGGTTTCACCTCAACGAGTGGAAGTTTCGCTGTTCCTCGAAAGAGTGAATGAACCATCATGAAGAGCCCGGGAAGTATGGCACCACCCTCGTAAGAACCCTCCACTACAAGATCCACCGTGGTGGCGGTTCCCATGTCAATGATGATGCCGCTGCTTTCGTACTCTTTCACGAAACCCACAACGTTTGCCACCCTGTCTGCTCCAATCTCCCCCGGGTTTTTCACGTTCCATCTCACACAGCCGTCCTTCGCCTTCACCCAGATTGGATCCATGCTGAAATACTTCCTTGAAAATCGTTCTATAACAATATTCTGAGTGGGAACAACGGAAGCAACTCCGATGCCCTCTATTTTACGCATGGCATCACCAAGAAGAGGATACAGATGCGAAAAGAGTTCGTCCTCTGTCTGGAAGATTCCTGTGGACAAGCGCCATCTTTTGAAAACTTTTCCGTCTTCCGTTGTGGAGAAAACGGAATGGGTGTTTCCAACATCTATCAGAAGATACACGGGTACCACCTCCGATTTTAAGATGATGTAAAATACATTTTACATTCAATACCTACAATTTGACACGAAGATTCAGTAAGGTAATACTAAATCCTTAGTTAGAGTACACCAGAAATTCTACCATGGGAGGTGGATACATTGGATTGGAGGAAGTACGGATTCAACACGAGGGCACTCCATGCGGGCTATGAACCCCCTGAGCCGACAACAGGTTCTAGAGCCGTTCCCATTTATCAGACGACCTCTTATGTCTTCAAAGATTCCGACCACGCTGCGAGACTGTTTGCCCTGGAGGAACCCGGGTTCATCTACACGAGAATCGGAAATCCAACGGTGGGTGTTCTTGAAGAGAGAATAGCGGCCCTGGAAGGTGGGGTCGGTGCTCTCGCTGTCTCCAGCGGACAGGCAGCCATCACGTACGCCATCCTGAACATAGCGGGGCCCGGTGATGAGATCGTCAGTGGAAGCGCACTGTATGGGGGAACATACAATCTCTTCAAACACACGCTGTACAGGAAGTCCGGAATTGTGGTGAAATTCGTGGATGAAACAGATCCGAAGAACGTGGAAGAAGCCATCACGGAGAAAACAAAAGCAGTGTACCTTGAAACCATTGGAAATCCGGGTCTTACGGTACCTGATTTTGAGGCAATAGCAGAAATCGCTCACAGGCATGGAATACCTCTCATCGTGGACAACACAGTGGCACCGTACATCTTCAGGCCGTTCGAACACGGAGCAGACATCATCGTGTATTCTGCTACGAAATTCATAGGAGGACAGGGTACATCGATCGGTGGGCTGATAGTGGACAGTGGAAAGTTTGACTGGACGAACGGAAAATTTCCAGAACTCGTGGAGCCGGATCCCAGCTATCACGGTGTGAGTTACGTGGAAACGTTCAAAGAAGCCGCCTACATAGTGAAGTGCAGAACGCAGCTTCTGAGAGATCTTGGAAGTTGTATGAGTCCGTTCAACGCATTCCTGTTCATTCTGGGACTCGAAACTCTGAGTCTGAGAATGAAAAAGCACTGTGAGAACGCACTCAAAGTCGTTGAATTCTTGAAGACGCACCCTGTGGTGAGCTGGGTCAACTATCCGATCGTTGAAAGCAACAAAACCAGAGAAAACGCCCTGAAATATCTTAAAGAGGGATACGGTGCCATAGTGACGTTCGGCATAAGAGGAGGAAAAGAGGCCGGAAAGAAGTTCATCGACAGTCTCACACTCATTTCCCATCTTGCCAACATCGGAGATGCAAGGACACTGGCCATCCATCCTGCTTCCACCACCCACCAGCAACTCACAGAAGAAGAGCAGTTGAAAACAGGAGTCACTCCGGATATGATAAGATTGTCTGTTGGAATAGAGGACGTGGAGGACATAATAGGAGATCTCGATCAGGCTCTCAGAAAATCTCAGGAGGGATGAAGATTGCCAATAAACGTTCCAAGTGGTCTTCCTGCCGTTAAGATTCTGGCAAAAGAAGGAATCTTTGTGATGACAGAAAAGAGGGCGATACACCAGGATATTCGCCCTCTTGAAATACTCATCCTGAACCTGATGCCAGACAAGATAAAGACGGAGATTCAGCTTCTTAGACTCCTTGGAAACACCCCTCTCCAAGTGAATGTGACCTTACTCTACACCGAATCCCACACACCCAAACACACTCCCATCGAGCACATTTTGAAATTCTACACAACCTTTTCTGCTGTAAAGAACAGAAAGTTCGACGGGTTCATCATCACAGGAGCCCCCGTGGAACTGCTACCTTTTGAAGAAGTGGATTACTGGGATGAGCTCACAGAGATCATGGAGTGGAGCCGTCACAACGTGTATTCGACCATGTTCATCTGCTGGGCGGCTCAGGCAGGGTTGTATTACTTCTACGGTGTACCGAAGTACGAACTACCCCAGAAGCTCTCGGGTGTTTACAAGCACAAAGTTGCGAAGGAAACGGTCCTCTTCAGGGGGCACGATGATTTCTTCTGGGCACCGCACTCCAGATACACGGAGATCAGAAAAGAAGACATAATGAAGATTTCGGAGCTAGAAATCCTTGCGGAATCAGACGAGGCCGGAGTTTATGTGGTTGCAAACAAAAGCGAAAGACAGATATTCGTGACAGGACATCCAGAGTACGACAGATACACCCTGAGAGATGAATACTACAGAGATATAAACCGCAATCTGAAAGTACCCATACCAGCCAACTATTTTCCAAACGACGATCCGACGAAAACACCTGTTCTCACCTGGTGGAGTCATGCCCATCTTTTCTTCAGCAACTGGCTGAATTACTGTATATATCAGAAGACACCTTACAGACTGGAAGACATTCACTGAGAAGAACCCCCGCAAGGGGTTCTTCTTTTGTGTTAGAATATTCCTGGCTGCACAGAGGGAGGGAAAAAGTTGTCCGTCTTATCAACACTGGAAAACTTCTTCAATCAAACGGCCTTTCCTCATCTCACAGTTGGAAACGTCATCATGTTTGCAATAGCGATCTCCCTGCTCTATGTGGCGATAGTGAAACACTCAGAACCCCTTCTGTTGATACCAATTGCCTTTGGCATCATCCTCGCAAACATTCCACCTGAAGCCTCCGGAATCCTGAACGAAGGAGGATTTCTTTATTACATAAAGAAAGGTCTCGATCTGGGAATCTATCCCCCACTCATCTTCCTTGGAATCGGTGCTCTCACGGATTTCTCTTTCATGCTCTCTTATCCGATTACCATTTTCCTCGGCGCCGCAGCCCAGATGGGGATATTCTTCACACTCTTTGTTGCAAAGATGCTTGGGTTTTCCTTGAAACAGGCAGCATCGATCGCCATCATCGGTGGAGCAGATGGTCCCACCGCCATCTACATCACCAACACACTGTCTCCCGAACTCATCGCTCCCATTGCTATCTCTGCGTACTCTTACATCGCCCTCATACCGATATTACAGCCTGTTGTTTCAAAAGTGTTGACCAGTAGGGAAGAAAGGAAAATACGGATGAAACCTCCCAGAAAGGTGAGCAGGTTCGAAAGACTCTCGTTTCCTCTCATCATAACCATCGCCACTGCTCTTCTGATACCAAAGTCGTTGCCACTCGTTGGTTCACTCATGTTTGGAAACCTCCTCAGGGAGGCAGGGGTGGTAAAGAGACTGGTGGAAGCAGCAAGCAGGTACATTCTCGACACGGTGACCATACTTCTCATGCTCTCCGTTGGGGCATCTGCCAGGGCGGACGTGTTCTTACAACCCCAAAGCCTGAAAATATTCTTCCTGGGCGCCACCGCTTTCATCGTGTCTATGAGTTCTGGTATTCTGTTTGCAAAACTCATGAACCTCTTTTTGAAAGACAAGATAAACCCTCTCATAGGTGCTGCCGGCGTTTCCGCCGTTCCAGATTCCGCCAGAGTCGCTCAGAGGCTTGCCCAGGAAGAAGATCCGAGCAATCACATACTCATGCATGCGATGGGGCCGAATGTGGCGGGCGTGATTGGATCTGCAACGGTAGCCGGTGTGTTTTTGATGTTCCTCAGCTGAGAAGGTGAGGTTATGGGATACAGAATCGAGGTAAACTACGATTGGTGTAAAGCCTGCAAACTGTGCTCCTGGGTTTGTCCCACAAAGGCTATCACAAGTGATGAACTTGGAAGACCCATGATACGCGAAGAAAAATGCATCGGGTGTCTGAGATGCGAGAAAATTTGTCCTGAGATGGCAATAGAGGTACTGGGAAGTGAAGAAAGATGCCGGAGATGATGTTTTTGCAGGGAAACGAGGCATGTGCACTGGGTGCCATAAAAGCGGGATGCAGATTCTTCGCAGGTTATCCCATCACACCTTCTACGGAGATAGCCGAAGTCATGGCGAGGGAGTTACCAAAGGTCGGAGGTGTGTTCATCCAGATGGAAGACGAAATAGCCAGTGCCGCAGCCGTTGTTGGGGCCTCTCTTGCCGGTGTGAAGGCCATGACTGCAACGAGTGGTCCTGGATTCAGTCTCATGCAGGAAGTGATCGGATACGCGATAATGACGGAGACTCCGTGCGTTTTTGTCAACGTTATGAGACTGGGACCGTCCACAGGACTTCCCACAAAACCGGCCCAGGGAGACATCATGCAGGCAAGGTGGGGAACACACGGCGATCACGCCATAATTGCCCTCTATCCCTCCACGGTGGAAGAAGTGTATCGTCACATAATCACCGCTTTCAACATGGCAGAAGAGTACAGAACACCGGTTATCTTCCTGATGGATGAGACCCTGGGACACATGAGGGAGAGTTTCTACCCTCCAAAAGACGAAGATCTTTTCGTCATAGAAAGACTGAAGGACACATCTTTTGGTGACGAAGAGTTATTTGTTCCGTTTTCCGAGAGCGAGTACGCAGAACCCACGCCGCTACCAATGGCCGAGATGGGAAGGACGAAGTTTCACGTTTCCGGTCTTGTACACGATGAATCTGGCTTTCCTCTCAGTTCTCCCGATGTGGCGGAGAAACTGATAAGACGGCTCACAAACAAGATAAGGCTTCACTCAGACGAACTAGCTCTGTACGAAGAGTACGAAGTGGAAGATGCAGAGATCCTCGTGGTGGCTTATGGAATCGTCGCAAGAAGTGCTCTGAGGGCTGTGAAAATAGCAAGACGCGATCGGATTAAAGTGGGACTGTTCAAACCCATTACGATCTGGCCAGCTCCCATTTCCAGATTCAGGAAACTGGCGGAGAAGGTGAACACGATCATCATCGCCGAGATGAATCTGGGGCAGTACGCGAAAGAACTGATCAGTGCCATCGACAGAAAATCGAAGGTCATAAGGACGATAAACAAAGTGAACGGAGAACTCATAAAACCGGAAGAGATACTCGATGTTATAACCGAAACTCAAATAGAGATTTAATCGGAATGGGGTACAATATTGATGGAATCAAAAAAGCGAGGAGGTGGAGACTGTGTACGTGGAAATCGTCGATGTGAGGGCAAGAGAAGTTCTCGATTCTCGAGGAAATCCCACCGTTGAGGCCGAAGTCGTTCTGGAAGATGGTACTGTGGGAAGGGCGATCGTTCCTTCCGGAGCATCCACTGGAAAGTTCGAAGCTTTGGAGATAAGGGACAAAGACAAGAAAAGGTATCACGGAAAAGGTGTCCTGAAAGCCGTAGAAAATGTCAACGAAACAATCGCCCCCGCTCTGATCGGCATGAACGCCTTCGATCAGCCCCTTGTGGACAAAACACTGATCGAACTCGACGGCACAGAAAACAAATCAAAACTCGGTGCCAACGCTATTCTCGCTGTCTCCATGGCAGTGGCAAGAGCGGCGGCGAACTATCTGGGACTTCCACTGTACAAATACCTCGGTGGAGTCAATGCGAAGGTACTTCCCGTTCCTCTCATGAACGTAATAAACGGTGGTCAGCATGCAGATAACAACCTTGACCTCCAGGAGTTCATGATCGTTCCAGCGGGATTTGACAGTTTCAGAGAAGCCCTGAGAGCAGGAGCCGAGATCTTCCACACCCTCAAGAAGATCCTTCACGACTCTGGACACGTGACGGCGGTCGGCGACGAAGGTGGATTCGCACCGAACCTCTCATCCAACGAAGAGGCGATAAAGATACTGATTGAAGCCATAGAGAAGGCTGGTTACATCCCCGGTGAGCAGGTGTTCATCGCCCTCGACTGTGCTGCATCCTCCTTCTACGACGAAGAAAAGGGAGTCTACTTCGTTGACGGCGAGGAAAAATCCAGCGAGGTACTCATGGGATACTACGAGGAACTGGTAGCAAAATATCCAATCATATCCATCGAAGATCCGTTTGCAGAAGAAGATTGGGATGCGTTTGTCGAATTCACCAAGAGGGTAGGACACAAGGTTCAGATCGTGGGAGACGATCTCTACGTGACCAACGTTAAGAGACTCTCCAAAGGAATCGAACTCAAAGCGACAAACTCCATTCTCATAAAGCTCAACCAGATAGGAACCGTCACGGAAACACTCGATGCAGTGGAACTCGCTCAGAAGAACAACATGACGGCCATCATCTCCCACAGATCCGGAGAGAGTGAAGACACCTTCATAGCAGATCTTGCGGTGGCAACCAACGCCGGATTCATCAAGACGGGATCTCTGTCCAGAAGCGAAAGGATCGCCAAGTACAATCAACTTCTGAGAATTGAGGAAGAGCTTGGAAAAGTGGCAGAGTTCAGAGGGTTTTCTTCCTTCTACTCAATAAAGAGATGAAAAAGGCCCACTCCGGTGGGCCTTTTCTCATTGAGGTGAGGTTCGTTGGAAAGGCACGATGAGATAAAAAAGGGTGCCTGGGTTGGAATCGTTGGGAACACTGCCCTTGCGTTGTTGAAGGTGATCACAGGACTTTTCACAGGAAGTTATGCGATACTTGCAGATGGAATAGATACGTCAACCGACATATTCACATCTTTTGTCATTCTCCTGTCGGCGCGCATTTCGGGAAAACCCCCCGACAGAACTCATCCCTACGGTCACGGAAGAGTGGAGGCTGTGGCTTCAAAGATCATCTCGTTCATCATGTTCTATGCAGGAGCTTCCTTGTTGCTAGAGTCCATAAAAAGACTGATCACCGGCGAGATCTCTCTGGAGTTAACTTTTCCTGCCTTCTTCGTTGTTGGGGCTTCTGCTGCAGGAAAAACTTTCCTTTTCCTGTACAAACTGTCACTTGGAAAGCGTCTCAACAGCCTTGCCACGATCAGTGACGCTCTGAACATGAGAAACGACATCATGATCTCCGGCGCCGTGCTGGCTGGAATGATAGCGATGAAGACACTCGGTTGGTGGTGGCTGGACAGTGTTCTTGCGATATTCGTTTCGATAATGATCCTCAGAACTTCTTTCCAGATCTTCTACGAGGCTGCCTTCGAGTTGATGGATGGAATGAAAGAATCGGAATTAGATATATACACAGACATCTTCAGGGTTTTAGAAAAGTTTCCAGATGTACACAACCCTCACAGGGTCAGGGTGAGAAAAGTGGGAACGAAATATTACATAGAGATGGATATAGAAGTTGATGGATCGATGACCGTGGAAGACGCTCACGACCTGACCGTGAAAATAAGAGAAGAGATAATGAGCAAAAGAGACGATATAGAGGATTTGACGATACACGTGGAACCTCTTGGTAATGTGGAGAAAGAGGGTTTTGGTGTGAAGAAAGGGGTGTAGGCGTTGAAACTGATGGACAGCCTGGAGATCTTCTACCGGAGAAAGGACATAGATACCAGAGACTTCGAGAAGAAAATCAGGGAGATCTTGCGAGAAACCGGTATCACCTTGGACGTTGTGAACTCGGAGTCGGCAGGAAGGATTTTCCTCAAGATCAACGTTTTGGAAGATCAGGAACAAATTCCGAGTTTTATTTTGAAAGCCTTAATCCCGGAAACCGATGCCACCAGACTTCCCCTTGGAGAGTGGGCGACTCTGAACGTCTTCGTGGAAGAAGCCTCCTATTTGGAAGATCACGATTACATGAAGATCCATTCAGAGGGAAACAGATACGCACTCTACGTTCCGTACTCCGCCGTGAAGAGCAAAAACAGAGATGAAGTGGTGGCAGATTTCATGAAGTACTTTTTTGAAAGAAGAGGCTGGGATTTTAAAAACTACGAATTCTTCGTACGAGAAGTGGACAGCATAATATGAGGTGAAAAAATGATCGTGCTGGCGCTGGATACCTCTCAAAGAATAAGAGTTGGTCTGAAAAGAGATGAAGATGTAATCGAAGTCTCCTACACAGGGCAGAAAAAACACGCAGAGGTACTTCCTGTTCTGATAGAGAGGCTCTTGAGTGAAAATAGTATCTCTGTGAAAGATCTGAGCGCTGTGGGAGTGGGTATCGGCCCTGGGACGCTAACTGGACTCAGAGTTGGAATCGCAACCATCATAGGTATAACGGCTCCTTTCGATATTCCCGTTGTTCCTCTGAACTCTTTCGAAATGGCCGTGAAGAGCCTTCCCATCGATGGTACGGTCCTTGTTTCCAGAAGGGCACGTAAGGGTTATCGCTACTTTGCAGTCTACTCGAAACAGGGAGATCTTCTGAACACCATCAAAGAACCCTCCGTTTTCTCAGACGAGGAGGTACAGAAGATCCTTTCAGAAACAAAACCCTCCGCTGTTCTGGAAGAAGAAATCTTCATATCACCGAAAGTGCTCGTTGAGGAAACAGAAAAGGCGTTTAAAGAAGGAAGATTTGTGCATTACTACGAGATAGAGCCTCTCTATCTTCAAAAGTCCATAGCGGAGTTGAACTGGGAAAGAAAAAGAGGGGGATAATCCCCCTCAACTCACCTTCTCGATCTCTCTTGCAACCTCGAGTATCAGTTTTTCACCGTTGAAGTCTACTCTTACCGTCTGACCTTCTTTGACCTCGCCTGCTATGATCATCCTAGCCAGAGGTGTCTCTATCTCCCTTTCAATGAGTCTTCTCAACGGTCTTGCTCCGAAGGTTGGGTCATACCCCTTTTCTGCAAGGTACTCTTTTGCTGCATCGGTGATGGTCAGTCTTATACTTTTGTCCTTCAAACGACCTTCGAGTCTTTTCAACATGATCTCCACTATCTGTTTCATATGTTCCTTGGTGAGTGGTTTGAACACGACCACGTGGTCTATCCTGTTTATGAACTCCGGTCTGAAGTAGTGTTTCAACTCTTCTCTCACTTTCTCTTCGATCTCCTCGAAGCTTTTGCCTTCTCTGACGAAGTTCAAGATAAGATCGCTTGCTATGTTACTCGTCATTATTATGATCGTGTTTTTAAAATCCACGACGTTTCCTTTGGCATCGGTCAGTCTACCATCATCCATGATCTGAAGCAGTATGTTAAAAACATCTGGATGAGCCTTTTCTATCTCGTCGAGCAGGATCACGCTGTACGGTCCTCTTCTCACAGCCTCTGTGAGCTGACCACCTTCTTCGTATCCTACGTAACCCGGTGGTGCTCCTATCAGTTTGGAAACGGCGTGCTTTTCCATGTACTCACTCATGTCGATTCGAATGAGGGCGTTTTCACTTCCAAAGAGCACCTCGGCGAGTGTTTTTGCAAGCTCTGTTTTTCCAACACCCGTTGGTCCCAAAAAGAGGAACGTTCCAACAGGTCTGTTTGGATCTTTTATCCCCGCACGTGCTTTTCTTATGGCATCCGCCACAACTCTGACGGCCTCTTCCTGATCCACCAGTCTCTGGTGTATGATCTCTTCAAGTTTGAGCAACTTCTCTTTCTCCGACTCCACTATTCTGGACACAGGTACTCCAGACCAGGATTCCACAACTTCCGCTATTTTCTCTGCTGTGACGACCGGCCTTCCACTCTTCAGGGCTTCGTATTCGCTCTTCAGTTTGAAAAGTTCCTTCTTGAGATCTGCAACTTCTTTGTACTGGGACCTCACGGTGAGCTCGTCGATTCTGTTCTCAAGTTCTTTTATCTTTCTTTCGAGTTCCTGAAGCCTTGCCTCATCCTTTTTCTGTTTTGAGAAGCCCAGTTTCACCCTCGCAGCTGCTTCATCCAGCAGGTCGATTGCCTTGTCCGGGAGGAATCTGTCTGTTATGTACCTTGCAGAAAGCTTCGCGGCAGCCTCTATTGCTTCATCTTCTATTTTGACCTTATGATGTTCTTCATAAACCCTCTTGAGGCCTTTCAGGATCTCTATCGTTTCCTCCACACTGGGTTCCTTCACCAAAACCGGCTGAAATCTTCTGGCGAGTGCTTTGTCCTTTTCTATGTGCTTTCTGTATTCATCCAGTGTGGTTGCTCCTATGACCCTGATTTCACCTCGGGCAAGGGCGGGTTTCAACATGTTGGCCGCATCCATTGCCCCTTCAGCTGCTCCCGCTCCGACTATGGTATGGATTTCATCGATGAACAGAATGGTTTTTTCTTTCTGTTTCATCACTTCGTCGAGGAAGGATTTTAGCCTTTCTTCGAACTCACCTCTGTACTTGGTACCCGCTATCATCCTACCAAGATCGACCATCAACACACGCACACCTTTTAAAGGATCGGGTACTTTCCCCTCCACGATCCTCTGAGCAAGTCCTTCCACGATGGCCGTTTTCCCCACTCCAGGATCTCCGATGAGTATTGGATTGTTCTTCGTTCGCCTCATCAAGATCTCTATCACGCGCTCGATTTCTTTTTCCCTTCCTATGATGGGACCGATCTTTCCTTCCTTGGCAAGCTTCGTCAGATCTGTGGCAAACGCCGTGATCGGTGATTGCTTATCCACAAACTCCTCTTCGTGCTCTTTCACTTTCTGAAGCACCTTTTCGTAGTCCACTCCATACTTTTTGAGAACGCGCGCTGCATGCGTTGAACCATCCCTCAGAAGGCCCAGGAGGAAGTGCAGAGGCCCCACGTCTTTCTGCTTGAAGAGCCTGGCTTCCTTCCTTGCCAGTTCCAGGATGTACGAAAGCTCTCTGGAAACGTACACCTGATCGGAAAATCCATAGAATATCCCGTACTGGGAATCGATGTAACCCTCCAGTTCGTCGGCAATCTCTTCCGTGTTCACATTGAGTTCTTCCAGTATCTTTGTGACGTCGTTTTCGTCGTACAGGATCTGAAGGAGAATGTGCTCAGGTCTAAGTAAATTCTGGTTTCTGTCTTTGAGATCCTCCACACTCTTTTCAAAGATATCCTTCATCTTGTCGTTCAGGTTTCTCATATGTCTCACCTCCGGCGAAATATATTAGCACTTTATTATTAAGAATGATAAACAAAAAAGTAACACCCAATAAACAGCACCATCCTCTTTCATCGACACAATAGGTATACACCCGTATATCAAGATATTTCACCACATAATTCCCATCAGAAGCCTGATTTGGATACTTTGAATTATGTTCGTCATTTTTTGACTTTTATGTAAAAACACGTTATAATTTTCTGCAAGCGAAGTCCAATCCCACTGTTCAGAGGTGTAAGAAGATGAGGAAATATACACACTACCATATTCCAGTAATGGTTCGAGAAGTGATCGAATATCTAAAACCCGAGGATGAAAAGATCATTCTGGATTGCACGGTGGGGGAAGGTGGACACGCACGAGCAATCCTGGAGAGCTGCCCTGGTTGTAGACTGATCGGAATAGATGTTGATTCAGAGGTTCTTCAAATCGCCGAGAGAAAACTCGAAGATTTTTCCGATCGAGTGAGTCTCTTCAAAGCTTCTTATAGGGACGTAGATTTCTTACTCAAAACTCTTGAAATTGAAAAAGTGGATGGAATATTGCTGGATCTTGGTGTTTCAACCTATCAGTTGAAGGGGGAGAACAGAGGTTTCACCTTCGAAAGAGAAGAGCCACTCGACATGCGTATGGATCTGGAAAGTGAGATAACAGCCCAGAAGGTACTGAACGAACTGAGCGAAGAAGAACTGGCCCGTATCATCTTCGAGTACGGAGAAGAGAAAAGATACGCAAGGAAAATAGCAAGAAAGATCGTGGAAAACAGACCCCTCAACACCACTCTGGATCTCGTGAAAGCTGTGAGCGAAGCACTTCCTTCTTACGAAATAAGGCGTCGAAAGAGACATTTTGCCACCAGAACGTTCCAGGCAATAAGGATATACGTCAACAGAGAACTTGAGAATTTGAGGGAATTTCTCCTGAACAAGGCAGAAAAACTTTTGAAGTTCGGCGGCAGGATAGTGGTGATCTCTTTTCATTCTCTGGAAGACAGGATAGTAAAGGAGGCTTTCAGAAATTCCAGAAAACTCCGTATTCTGACGGAAAAACCAGTACGTCCCTCTGAAGAAGAAGTGAGAGAGAATCCTCGTTCCAGAAGTGCTCGTCTGCGTGCAGCGGAGCTCGTGGAGGAAGGAGGAGATTGAACTGCCAGCGAAGGTAAACCAGAAATCCAGGGTTCTTGTGCTCTCTTATCAACTCGTCTTTACTATCATCATGGTCATCATGCTGATATTCGTGGGGATAACAGCATTGAGAATGGGAATTCTAACCTTTAAGCTGACACAGGCCAACAGACAGCTTGAGATCAGAATAGAAGAGATGAAAACAACATATCAAACTTTGAAAGAAGAATTCGACCACATTTCCTCCTATTTCGATGTTGTGCATCCTGCGGAGTGAAGGAATTAGATGGAGAAAAGGTTGGCTCTGCTTCTGGCAGTGTTCATGTTATTTCTGGCGGTCTCGTTCATAAACCTTTTCTTCTTTCCCCCTGTAGGACAGAAGTCCCACTGGTATGTTTCAATCCCTCCAAAGCGCGGTAGTATTCTGGACGCAAGGGGAAGAAAGATCGCTTACGATTCTCCGGTTTATGTTGCCTATCTGGATGTCGATTTTTTCAAAAGGCGGAATGGTAACAAGAGTGCTCTTGAGAGGACTCTGAAGGCCTGTGGTATCGAAAAAGATCCAGAGGAGATCCTGAAGTACAGATTCTACAGACTAACAGAAGCAGAAGATAAGGAAAGTGTTCTGAAAAGACTCGACCCAGATATCTTACCCTTTGTCAGCTTGGAAGTGGAGTACAGAAGAAAAAGGTTTCAAGATTACAGCGTAGGTGTGCTGACAGGTGCGGTTCTGAACGGTCAAGGAAGAGGCGGTGTTGAAGGTTTCTTCGACGATGTCCTAAAAGGGAAAAGAAAGGGAGCTCTGGAGTTTCTATACAGAGGCGCAAGGCTTTCTCCTGTTCTTACCGACTACATCCTACCAGAGGATGGTCAGGATGTTCATTTGTCCATCGACCTGGATCTTCAAAGACATGTCTATAGAATTATTTCCGACGCTGTGAAAGAGTTTTCCGCAGAAGCAGGACATGCCATTGTCATGGAATCAAAAACGGGAAAGATCCTTTCAATGGTGACCACAAGGAGTTGGAACGATCTGATCGGTGGTTATATAGAGCCCGGTTCCACCATAAAACCCGTGGTTTACGCTATTGCACTCGAAACAAGGTCTGCTTCACCGTCTTTTTCCATAGAATGTCAAGGAGAGATAAAGCCTGTTGAAGAACTGAACATCATCATAAGAGACATAGAAAAACACGGAAAGGTTGACTTTCTCACTGGAATCGTGAAATCCTGTAACGTTATGAGTGTGAGGGTAGGAGATCTGATCGTAAAACACATAGGAGTTGAAGGATTCTATGAATGGTTGAAAAGAGCAGGTTTTGGAGAAAAGACAGGAGTGGAAATGGAAGGAGAAATCGATGGAATACTGAGAAATCCAAAAGAGTGGTCACTCATAGATCCGGCGGAGATCTCCATAGGCCAAGGAATCGGTGTTACACCCATTCAACTTGTGGCTTCCCTCAACGTGTTTGCCAACGGAGGATACTGGATAAAACCGTCCATTTTGAAGGAAAGTCCTGTTGAGAAGAGGAAGGTCTTTTCTGAAACAACAGCAGAGACGATCAAGAAAGCCATGATAGAAGTCGTTGAAGAGGGTACGGGAAGGTTTGCACAAATCAGGGGATTGGAGATCGCTGGCAAAACGGGAACAGCTCAAAAGGCCGTTGGGGGAAAGTACCAGGATCTCTATCACTCTCTCTTTGTGGGTTTCTTCCCTGCGGACGATCCCAAATACATGATAATGGTGCATCTGGACAGTCCTTCTGGAGCGTTCTACGGAGGTGACGTTGCTGCTCCTGTATTCAGAAAGATAGTGGAACTTCTAATAGAAAAAAAGGAGAAAAAAATAACCCTCATAAGAGGTTTGATGCCCAATCTGGTGGGCCTACCGGTGAGAGACGCCCTCCTTGTGTTGGAAGAACTCGGTGTCAAGGATGTGGAACTGAAAGGCAAAGGGTGGATGGTATCCGATCAGACACCTCCACCCAATCATCCCCTGGAAGGAAAGGTTGTTTTGATCCTGGGTGATCAGAAGTAATGCTTTGCAGCGTGCTCTACCGCTATGGCTCCGTCTGCGACTGCTGTAACAATCTGCCTGAGGTTCTTCTTCCTCACATCTCCAACAGCGTAAAGACCTTTGATACTTGTCTCCATGTTTTCGTCCGTTATAACGTAGCCATAAGGATCCAACTCAACGAGTCCTTCGAGCAATTTGGAATTGGGATCCAGTCCTATGAATATGAACACTCCTTCGGTTTTCAGCACCTTCGTTTCACCGGTCTTCACGTTCTCTATGACGACCTCTTCAACCTTGTCTTTTCCCCGTATCTCCTTCACCGTGGAATTGTAGATCACCTCTATCTTCGGATTGTTCAACACCCTTTCCTGGAGAACCTTCGCCGCGGTGAGGGTTTCCAGAAGCTGGACCATCGTGATCTTGTTTACGATGTTGGAGAGAAAGATCGATTCATCGCACGCACTGTCTCCTCCTCCAACAACCACGATGTCCTTTCCTGCAAACAGGTATCCGTCACACGTTGCACAGTAAGAGACTCCCCTTCCGAAAAACTCCTTTTCTCCGGGAACGTTCAGTCTCTTTGGATTGGCACCCGTTGCAACGATCACCACAGGAGCTTCTATTTTCTTACCATCATCAAGTTCGACCACTTTTTTATTTTCTTGAACTTCAAGTTTTACAACTTCTGCGTTGTAGATGTCTGCACCAAAGCTTTCCGCGTGTTCTTTAAACTTCGAGGCGAGTTCCTCACCCGATATTTTTGGAAAGCCCGGATAGTTCTCAACCAGGTGAGTGAGATTTACATACCCACCTTCGATCGCCTTTTCAACAACAAGAACAGACAATCCCGCTCTTCTTGCATATATGGCAGAAGCAAGACCTGCTGGCCCTGCACCGACGACCACTATGTCGTATCTATCTTTGATCTCTTTTTTCTTCACAGAACCAGTGTCGAAGAAAACCACATTTCATCACCCCTTCGCAAGCCTCAAAACCTCGTTTATGAATTCCTTCTCAGGGTAGGCTCCTACGAAGAATTTTGAAGGATCCCTGTTCACCACGATGTGCGGAACGGAGGAGACACCGAATTTCTCACTCAATTCCCAGTATTCGTTCGCCTCGATCATCTCTCCAATGATCTTGTCGCTTGCCATAGCCATGTTGTGGGCCATCAGAACCGCCCTTGGACAGTAAGGACACGTCGGGGTGACGAACACGCTTATCCTTATCGGTTCTTCAAGACTTTGGAGTTTCTGTATGCTTTCTTCGGAAAGTTGTGGCTTTCCCTTTGAAACTGTGATGATATCCTGTATGAGTGTGCCAAATTCGTGGCCTGAAGGAACACCGTAGAACCTTATGCCGTAGTCCTTTCCCTCTTCAGAGAGCAAAACTGTGGCAGGAACCATTTCCACCTGGTACTTCTCGGTCACCTCTTTTTCGGTGTCAAAATCGTGAACTTCGAGTTCAATCCTTGGATCGATGGAAACCAGTTCGTTGAGCACCTGTTCTGTGATTTCACAGTACTGACAGCGTGCTTTGTCGTCGGTCTTGAAGAGCAGCACCTTCACTTTTTTCTCCAGTTCTTTGTTGAAAAGATCCTTGAGATACGCCACGTCCTTTTCAGACAGAATTCCCATTTTTTCACCTCCATTATTATTCTACCAAATTAGTCGAGTTTATTTATTCCGTTCAGTAAACTGATTGTTACACCAAGGAACAATATTGCCGGAACTATCAGAGAGCTCTTCAGATCAACGTTGGAGAAGACAGCGTACAATCCTAAAAATTTCAGGGCGGGTTTTACGAAAGATCTGAACAGTCTCTTTCTGATCTGGTACAAACTGAATTCCCTGTCGTTGTATTCAAAGGCCAGAAACATGATGCGGTACTGTTTGTCTATGCCCATTAAGAAACGAGCAGATTCTCCAAGAAAAAAGAGTACAGCAAGTCCGGAAACCAACAGTCGAAAGATCACAGGGTTGAAAACCCAGGAAAACAAAAAGATGAGTCCTAGAACAGTGAACTCGTTGAAAATCCTGAAGGCACTCAAATCCAGTTTTTCCCTCTCTTTGAGGTAAAAGTAAGAAAAAAGTATGGAAGTGGCAAACCCCACTCCACAGAACAGAAGTCCCTCAAAAAACCACATCATTTCTCATCCCTTTTGTCCTCGTTCTTTTCTTTGAAGATCTCCGAGATGACCCCTAGACTTGCGAGTATGGAACTTGCTTCGAACGGAAGGAAGATCTTTGTCGCCTGACCGTTTGCCATCTCTTTGAGTGTCTCCAGATACCTGACAGTGAGAAGATCTTTTGTTGGTTTACCTTCGTGTATAGCACCAAAGACAAGTTTTATTGCCTCGGCCTGTCCACGTGCTTCGAGCATGAGTTTTTGCATGTTTGCCTCAGCAACTCGCTTTATTGCTTCGGCTTCTCCTTCTGCTCTTAGTATTGCTGCGTTCTTTTCACCCTCTGCCCTCAAGATCTGGGCCTGTTTGTAACCTTCAGCTTCCAGTATGGCTGCCCTCTTCGTTCTTTCAGCTTTCATCTGCTTACTCATGGCATCTGTGATGTCCTGAGGAGGATCTATCTTTTTGATCTCAACCCGGGTGATCCTTACACCCCACTTGTCTGTTGCTTCATCGAGAACCGTTCTGAGCTTCATGTTTATCCTTTCTCTCGAAGTGAGCGTCTGATCGAGTTCTAGCTCTCCTATCACGTTTCTGAGATTGGTCTGAGCAAGCTTTATGGTGGCCATTTCGAAGTTACTCACGTTGTATACCACCTTGTAAGCATCCGTGATTTCGTAGTAGATGACCGCATCGACGGTTACAACCACGTTGTCCCTTGTTATCACTTCCTGTGGTGGAACATCGATCACTTTCTCTCTCATATCGACTTTTATCATACGTTCGAAGAACGGAATGATGAAGTGTATTCCTGATCCTACTTCCCTCTTGAACTTTCCAAGCCTTTCTACCAGACCTCGCTCGTAAGGCCTCACTATCCTCAAAGAACTGGCAGCAACTATCACAAGAAACAGAACGACAACAACAAGGGCTATCAGCATATCCCTCACCTCCTCAAACTTTTTTCACAACGACGTGGGCTCCTTCTACTTTCAGGATCTTCACGTGTTCACCCTTTTCAATGATTTCCTCATCGTCCTCCGCAAATGCCCTCCACACGTCCCCGTCGATCTTCACAAGGCCGGTTCCCTCTTTGTTGTTTATCGTTTCGATAACGAGAGCCACCTTCCCAACGATCTCTTCAACGTGGATTTTCCTTGGAGATTCCCAGCTCTGAACCAGTTTCCTTGTTAAAAGAACCAAGACGATTGAAACAACGGCAAAGACGATTATTTGAATGTAAACACCCAAGTACAAAGATACCAACGAAGCCGCAAGTGATCCCACACCGAACCAGAAAATGAAAAAGGTGGGTGTGAAGATCTCCGCTACCATGAGTATTACACCAAGAATAAGCCAGAACATCCATGCTTCCATAGTATCCCCCCTCACATCTCGAACACCCTCCTCGGATCCATGTAGGTGATCTCCACGTCAGGCAACATCTCCCTGTACTTTTTTATGACGCTCTTAATGCTCCTTATGTAGCGTGTTGAAATGTGGTAAAGAATCACCCTTTTCACACCCGCTTTCTTCACTGTTTCCATGACTTCATCGATCGATGCGTGATTCTTGTACCTTCGATCACGAGGATCGAGAAAGGTGCACTCGTGGATCAGAAGCTCTGTTCCCTCCACCTCTTCTGGATCGAGTGCCAGAGAATCACCGCTGATGGTGAGGATTTTTTTGTGATACTCATCAGTTACGAAATCCCGACCTTTTTCCTTCACCAGTTTGGCGATCACCTTGCTGTCCAGATTCTGAAATTCTTCCTTCAGTTTTCTTCTAACCTCGAAAATGTGATATCCGAAACTCACTTCAGATGCCACGTGCTTTGTCCTGAAAGGCTGAACGTAACGTTTGAAACCACCCGCATCTCTAAGAAACACCTTTTCCCCTTCTTCCAGAGGATGAACGTTGAAGGAAAATCGAAGTTCTGGGTTCGCCTTTTTTATGAAATTAGTGTACTCCTCAACCGCTCTGTTTCCTTTTGGGTAAAAAACATCGAGCGGCTTTTCCCTATCACCCATTCCGTTGTTTCTTATGTTCACAATACCCCACAATCCCGCTATGTGATCCACATGGCCATGTGTAAGAAAAACATATTTGAAGGCATAAACCTTACTTCCAAGAGCGGTGGAAACTCCCTCTCCTGCATCAAAGAGAATTCGCTCGGGAGAGTAATAAATCCAAGTGGAAAACAGAGCCTTTGAAAACCCTATTATGTTCATTCTTCTCTTTCCACCCTGATATCTATAGTGTCTCTAACACCACCTGGCAGGACTACCTCCACCGAGTACTTTCCGATTTCTTTTATGGGTTTGTCCAGCTTGAACCATCTCTTGTCGAGGTTCAAACCGGTGAGTTTTGAAATCTCTTCTGCCAGGGTTGCTGCTGTAACGGCTCCGAAGATTTTCCCGGCTTCACCCGCTTTGACTTTTATGATATGTGTTCTCTTTTTGAGTTCTTTCAGGATTTTCTCACTTTCCTCTCTTTCACGCTCTTTCTTTTTCCTTTCCATCTCCTTTTCATGTTCTATCGCCCTTTCGAGCCCCTTGGTGTACTCTCTGGCAAGACCACGGGGAATGAGATAGTTCCTCGCGTACCCATCGGAAACTTCCTTGATTTCGCCCTTTTTCCCAATTTTTGGAACATCTTTTAGGAGTATCACTTTCAAGCTCGTTCACCTCCCAATAGTTTTTCCTTACTTATTCTATCATGGTCGATTGATATAATTTTTGAGAAAGGAGGTGTGATAGTGAAAAAAGCGATTGTGCTCTGTGCAGGAAAGGGTACCAGACTAAGGCCTCTAACATTCACTACCGCAAAACATCTCATACCGATTGCAAACAAGCCCATTCTTTTCTACAGTTTGGAAAACATCGCACGAGCCGGAATCGAAGAAGTGGGAATCGTCGTAAATCCTTACAACGCAGAAGAATTCAGAAACGTTGTAGGAGACAATCCCTTCGGCCTGAAAATCACTTACATTATTCAGGAAGAGCCCAAAGGTCTTGCTCACGCCGTCTTGGTTTCCAGAGACTTCCTCGGTGATGAGAGCTTCATGATGTACCTTGGAGACAACCTCATCCTCGAAGATCTCAGAAAGTTCGTGGAAGATTTCGAAAAGTCAGACTACGCTGCTTCCATCTTGCTCTCACCGGTCAAAGATCCAACCCGCTTCGGTGTGGCTGTGATGGAAGGGGATAGGGTTATAAAGGTCGTTGAAAAACCAAAGATTCCTCCTAGCAATCTTGCCATCGTGGGATTGTACCTTTTCAGAAACAGAATATTCGAGGGCGTAGAGAACATAAAACCCTCCTGGAGAGGTGAACTTGAGATAACCGACGCTATAGAATATCTCATAGAGAAAGGGGAAAAGGTAAAAGGTTACATCATCTATGGCTGGTGGAAAGATACAGGGAAACCCAATGATCTGCTGGAAGCCAACAGGAAAATCCTCATGGGAATAAACGAGGAGATTCTCGGTGAAGTGGACGATAAAACCACCATTCAGGGAGCTGTTATGATTGGAAAGTCCTCCAGAATTGTCAACTCACTGATCAGAGGACCCGTGGTTATAGGCGAAAATTGCCTTATAAAGGACACTTACGTGGGGCCTTACACATCCATTGGAAACAACGTGGTCCTAGAAAACTGCGAGATTGAAAACAGTATAGTGATGGACAGTTGTTCTATAGTGGGTATAGAAAAGAGGATAGACTCCTCCATTCTGGGAAAGGGTGTCTCTGTAAGAAGCTCTGCTAGGAAACCTGCTAGTTTGAGCCTCATCCTGGGAGACATGAGCAGAGTGGAATTTTAAAGAGGGGCCTTCGCCCCTCTCATTTTGACCATTTCACGATGATGGGAGAAACTATGTAGAGTGAAGAGTAGGTTCCCACCACCGTCCCTATCGTCATTCCAAAGGCAAAAGGTTTCACAGCATTTCCCGCAAACAGTAGTAAGACAAAAACTACAAAGAACGTTGTGAGAGAGGTATTGATCGTTCTGGCAAGAACCTGATTTATACTCATGTTCACGATGTTGAGCATGTTCCTTCCGCGGTATCTTTTCATATTTTCTCTGATCCTGTCCGAAAGTACGATGGAGTCGTTCAACGAATAGCCAAGAAGTGTCAGAAAGGCCGCAACGGCAGCAACGTTGATTTCGTATCCGAAGAGTGAGAAAAAGCCCATTGTGATGAGAACATCATGAACGAGAGCAACGATCGCTGCCACACCGAACACGAACCTGAACCGTATGGTGATGTAGATGAGGAGGACTACCAGCGCCACCAGAATAGCTGTCCATGTGCCCCTTCTTATCTCTTCTGCTGCTGTTCCGCTGATTTCGTTGAAGGAAACAACCTTCCCCGGAAGAAGACTTTCAAGTTCTCTTTGAATCCTCTCCTTTTCATCTGGTTCGTAGGTTTTGGGAACGACTATTGAATACTTCAGAACGTTCGCGGGATCCCCCGCGGACCGCACTTGAACGATCCTGGCCGTTGCGAATTCATCGGAGATTCGAGAGATCTCGTTTCTTATATCAGACTCTGTGATCTCCACGTTCTCAAAACGCACGATGATTTCGGAGCCACCTGTGAACTCTACTCCGAAGTTGAAGCCTTTCGTGAATATCGAAACAAGAGAAATCACGATCAGTATCAGTGAAACCGTTATAAAGATCTTCGATTTCCCCATGAAATCGATCTCTCTTCTCATTGTTTGCTCCCTCCCTGAGCTTCCTCAACCCGGGGCGGTTTTATGAGAGGAGCAAGGCTGTCGAGGAGAAGTCTGCTGAACACAAGATTCACGAATATACTACCAAGAACACCGATTATCAATGTGATGGCAAATCCTTTTACGGTTCCTGTTCCGAAATAGTAGAGTATGAGTCCAGTGAGTATGGTTGTGATGTTTGCATCCAGAATCGTTGAAAGCGATCTGTCGAAACCTGCCGCTATGGATGTCTTAACGGGTTTTCCTAACCGCATTTCTTCTTTTATTCTTTCGTATATGATCACGTTTCCGTCCACCGTTGTTCCGATAGTGAGGATGATACCCGCTATACCGGGAAGGGTGAGTATGAACTTGCCAGCTGCCATCACACCAAGTAGAAGTATCGTGTTGTAGATGAGGGCAAGATCCGCTACAATTCCCATCGTCCTGTAGTAAACCAGCATGTACAAAAGGACAAGGATAAGTCCCACTATTCCTGCTTTCAGAGAAGCATCGATCACGTCACGACCAAGAAGAGGCGCCACCCACCCAGAGGAGGTCTTTACAAGTCTCGCAGGTAAAGCACCACTTCTCAAAATGGCGGCAAGTTGTTTTGCTTCTTCAAGAGAGAAGTTTCCAGTTATTTCAGCTTTTCCATCTGGTATGATGGCAACAACCTGACCTGCAAACTGCACAACATTGTCCAAAACGATCGCAAGTCTTTTTTTTGGATCGTAGGTGCCTTCGGGAACGTAAAGGGCCTGGGTGATCTTTTTGAATTTGTCCACGTATTCTTTGGCAAGTTCAAAGGAAACTTTGTAACCGTATCTTCCCGCTCTTGTTTCCACCTCTGGCCTGGCGTAAACGATCCGTGGTGCTTCAAGAACCAGGTCCTTTCTTCCCATTATCTCTTTTTTCACAAGATACCATTTCCCGTTCCTCCCTCTGAGCCACGCTGCTTTTTCTCTCTTAGCTTCTAGAGAAAGTTCTGGTACCTCGTATGGATCTTCACCGTCGTACTCATCCAAAACCTGGGCAAAGTAAAGCACACCCGTTGACCCTATAAGCTTTTCCGCTTGGACGGTATCGGTTGCTCCAGGTATTTCCACAACTATGTAGGATTTGTTCTCGCGAAATACTTTCTTCACGGAGGCTTCAGTGTACCCAGCCGCATCGAGCCTGTTTCTCAAAACCGTCCACACGTCATCAACCACATCAGAAGGGGTCTCCGTTCCTTCTTCCACCTCGACGAGATACTCTATCCTCGCACCACCTTTTATATCCAGTCCGAGGCGAATGTTGGACGTCCACCCTCCCTTGCTGGGCCAGAAGAGGGCCAATAGAGCGCCGACCAGTACGATCAGCACTACCACAAGCCTTACCCTGTCTCCCCTCATCGATTATCCCTCCTGATTCTTCTCCTTTATGACGGTTGATATAGCTCTTTTTGTGATTTCAAGTTCTGTGGCGTTGGCAGTTTTGATCTTTACGGTGTCTTTCTTGATATCGATGACCTTTCCAACGATACCACCTATTGTGACAACCGTGTCTCCCCGTTTCAACTGACTCAGCATCTGCTGAAACTGCTTTTCTCTTCTTCTCTGAGGAAGGATGATCAGAAAGTAGAAGATCGCTATGAAGAAGATCAGCATGAAGAGGAGACTTCCCCAGCCACTGCTTGCCGGGGCCGTGGCACTACCGTTTGAAGCACCTGGAGCTGCTGCGTAGATGATCTCAGGCATTCTCCTTTCCTCCCTTCTCAAGTATCAATTGAAGCCTTCTATAGACGAGTGGAACAAGAACAAATTGAAGAACAATACCGGGAATCCCCGTGGTGAAGCTCAATAGAATCGAAGTGAGCGGCTGAAGTTTTATTCCAATGAGTGCTCCTAGAGCGTAGTAAGACACCGAGTAAACCAGTCTGCCAAGAAGAACCGCAACGGCGAGTCTGAGGAATATATTTTTCTTCTCCATCATTCCCAGAATGAAGCCGTACACGAAGACTTCAGGAATCATGAACAGAAACATTGGAAAGGGCGGCATACCCATGGTCAGAAAAGACAGAACCGGAAGAATCCCTCCAACAATCCCTCCAACAAAAGCCCCGGAGACCGCTCCAGCGAGCATGGCAACAAGATGAATCGGCAGGAACATCCTGCCAAGGTTCACCAGATGCAGAAGGTAGGCAAGAGCAACTCCAACGGCCAGCCACATGGCTGTGTAGGTCAACTTCCTCATTCACCATCACCTCTTCTGGATAACTTCGAATTGATTATATCATCCATCAACCGTTTTGCATTCTCGATGTCCTGAGCGATCGTATCTTTCAACTCTTCAATTGAGTTGAACTTCTTTTCTGGCCTTATGAACTTCAGAACTTCCACCTTCAGGTGGGCACCGTACAGATCTCCTTCGAAATCCAGTATGTAGACCTCGTATTTCACGTGCGTAGAATCGCCCACGGTAGGTCTGAATCCCACGTTCATGACACCGAATTTCTCTTCCTGATTCGGCAAATGCACCTTCACAAAATATACTCCGTTTTTCAAATTCACGAGTTTTTCTCTTCCCCTGTCGATGTTGGCCGTTGGAAACCCCAACTTTCTTCCGAACTGTCTGTCTCTGTAGACAATCCCTGATATCTCATAGTGCCTGCCAAGATAGGGTGGTATCTCCTCCACCCTTCCTTCCTGGACGAGTTTTCTGATCAGAGAACTGCTCACTTTCTTTCCGTTGACGATCGTGTCGGGCACTTCGTACACTTCCAGTCCGTTTTTTCTCAAAAAAGAAATATCTCCCTCGGCGTTCTTTCCGAATCTGAAATCTCTTCCAACGACCACCCCAGAGACATCTGGCAAATACTTTTCGACAAATTCTTTCGGTGACAGATCTTTGATCTGAAAAAAATCCAGTACGACCACTTCCGAAAATTTTGAAAGAATCGCCACCCTCTCTTCTACAGGCAACAAAAGACCTAGAAAATCGGGTGAGAGATATTCGGGGGGATGGGATATGGTGAACACAAGAGCAGGCATTTTCTTTGAAGAGGCCACTTCCCTGAGTTTCTCAAGAACCTTGCGATGCCCAACGTGAACTCCGTCGAAAACACCGATGCTGACAATCATTTTTTCACCTCGTGTTGAAAACCTTTTTCAATTTCAAAACTCGTTCGTTCCTGCCCTGTCTTTTCAATGTACGAAGAAAAGAAGCGTTTCTCTCTGCCTCCGCGAGCGCAAGAAGATTTCCCTCTTCATCGAAGACTCTCACCGTGTCTTCCTTCCTGAACTCATCCCATTCCTTCAGCATCTCCAGAAACACCTGGGATCCGTTGAGGATCCTTTCAGAAAAATCCTGAAAGATCACCACGCGTGGGAGCCACTCCAGGCACCTTTCCATCGGGATCACTCTGTTTTCTATCTCCTCCGGCGATGCTTCGAAGACGTTGAGACTTTCTTCGAGGGTGTGCGGCCCCACACTCTCTCTCACAAGCTCTACGACGGTCGCCCCACAACCAAGTTTGTATCCGATGTCCATGCAGAGAGACCTCACATAAGTTCCGGGCGAGACCTCCACCCTGAAAGAGACGGTTTTTCCATCTATCACCACATCCCAGATTCTGAAGATCTTCACCCTTCTTGGAGGAAGTCTTATGATTTTACCCTCTCTTGCCAGTTTGTAGAGTCTCTCGCCCCTGTATTTCTTCGCAGAATAAGCGGGTGGTACTTGATCGTACTCTCCAACGAAAGAAAAGATGGCCTCTTTTATTTCCTCCTCCGTGACGTTGCACTCTCTTTCTTCGACGACTTCTCCCGTTATGTCGAAGGTCTCTGTAATCAGCCCGAGCCTCATCTTCACCCAGTAGACCTTGTTCAGGTTCTTGTAGAACTCAAGAAGACGCGTTCCCTGGTTCACCCCTAGAATGAGCACACCGCAGGCGAAGGGATCCAGGGTTCCACCGTGTCCCACCTTCCGTGTTTTCAGCTTCTTTCGTACTTCATCCACCACATCGTGTGAGGTTGGACCCTTCGGCTTGTAGGCTACGAGGACTCCGTGTTTCATTCCTTGTTTTCACCTTCCTCTTCTTCGTGTTTAAACGGATCGAAGCCCAGTTGATTCAGCAACTGATGTACCCTGACGCTCGCTTCTATTCCTTTGTCTTCGTAGAAGCGAATCTCCGGAGCAACGTAGAGTTTCAGATTCTTTGCCACATAGGTTCTGAAGAAACCCTTTGCCCTGTTCAATATTTCCACCGCTTCCTTTCGCTCCTGAGGACTTCCCAGAAAACTTACGTAAACGTCAGCGTATTTCTTGTCCTTTGAAAGTTCGACGCGAGAAAAGGTCACAAATTCTTTCTTCAAACGTGGATCTCTCAGCTGTCGAAGCGCCTCGGCCAGAAGTTTCTGTATCTCCGATTCCAACATCGCCTTTCTATAGAGAGGATGCATTCTTTTCACCTCCTAATCCAGACTCAGAAACTCCTTTGCCTTCTCGTATTTTTCCCTGGATCTCTCAAGAACTCTTAAAACAAGACGTGGCTTCAATCTGAGTGTGTTCAGAGCAAAATGAGAAAGAACAGGATCTCCCCACGAAAGAGACGCACCTTTCATCATGAGGTTCGCCAGGACATCCCCAACATGGACCATCGACACCTGATTGATGAACAGTTCGTTGGGGTTTGCATCAACTCGATGATGATAGTCTGCTGTGAAAACAAGAAGATCCGGAAAATTCCAGTTTTTCAGAAGCTTTGCCCCAACTTCGGTGTGAGGGGGCACCTCCAGTTCCTCTTCCACTTCGATCAGGTTCTTCTTTAACTTCTGAGCGATTCTTACCTCCATCTCCAGAACGTCAGAGAGAAGAAAGTCGTAAACCACTTTTCCTATGTCGTGGAGTAGTCCCGCTATGAATATCTCTTCCTTCAGCGGGTAACCGACTGTCTCTGCAATGGTTTCTGAGGCAACGGCCGTTGCAATAAAGTGCGCCCAGAGTTTTTCTCTGTCGATGCTAGAGGATCTGTTCTTGAAGATCATATCGTAGGTGAAAACGCTCAAAGCAAGGTTCCTGACAGTCTTGAATCCCAGTATCATGACTGCTTCACTCAGGGTTGTTATTTTCCGGGGAATCCCGTAATAAGCAGAATTTGCAAGTTTCAAGACCCTGGCACTGAGACTTGCATCCATCATGAGGGTGTTGGCAACTTCCGAGGAAGAAGCAACCGGATTTGAACACACGGCCACTATCCTTTGAACGACGATGTTGGGAGATGGTAACTTGTCGATACCCTCGAGTATCTTATCGATTATCTTCAGTGCCATGATCATGCGGGATCCACACGAAAAACCTGGATCCCTTCCCCTCCTCACTCTCAACCCAGATTCTTCCGCCGTGGAGTTCCACGATCTCTTTTGTAATGGCAAGTCCCAGACCCGTTCCAGAAACTTCGTAAGTCAAGGAAGAGTCGACTCTGTAGAACTGTTCGAAGATCTTTTCTCTGGCGTGTTCCGGTATCCCTATACCGTTGTCTTCCACAACAATGAGAATACCATCTTCGTTTTTGTCCAGAACCACCTTCACATATTTTTCTGGTTCATCCTTTTTCGAGTACTTCACACCGTTACTCAGAAGGTTCAAAAGAACCTGTTTCATCCTCGTTGGATCGACTTCCACCTCGAAGCATGGAACCTTCTTTTCCAGAAAGACTTTTACACCCTGAGAAGCTGCGAATTCTTTGATGGCACTGACGGCGCTTTCCACCAGTTCGCAGATGTTGATTTTTTCCTTTTTTATTTGCAGTGCTTTTCTTTCGAGTTTGGAGAAATCGAGAAGTTCGTCGAGAAGACTTTCAAGGTGATTGCTCTGATCGAGTACAACTTCCAGAAATTCTTTCAGGGTATCCGCGTCGAGTTCCTCCAAGCTGTTGTACATGGTCTCCGTGTAGGCTTTTATAGCAGTCAGAGGGGTTCTGAGCTCATGGGATATGTTCGCAACGAACTCTGTTTTCATCCTGTCTATGCGTTTTAGCCTTTCTAGTTCCTTCGATGCCGTGATGTTTTCTACGATCGTCAGGGCCTGTGTCTCACCGTTGTAGAGCAGAGGAATGGAGGTGATAGAAAAGAACTCGTCCTCAGATTCGACTTCCCCAGTTCTCTGAACTCCAAGCGAAATTGCCTCTTCTGAAATCTCCATCGCTTTCTTCATAACATCTTCTGGGAAACTTTCCCTTGCGAACCTTTCGTTCTGAAAACGTATTTCTCCGTTTGAATAAACGAAGATACCCTCCGGAAGGTTGTTGAGGATAGTGTTCACGTAGTCGTACGTTTCTTCAAGTTCTCTGTAGAGCCTGACGTTTTCCAGTACGATGGAAGAAAGAACCGAAAAAATTCTGAAGATCTCTGTCTCTTCCATCGAAGGTTGGTGATCCATGAAGACGATCAGACTCCCGAAGGACCTTCCGAGTTTGACCAGAGGAATGATTCCGACGTATCTTCCTGCCTCTTCCACAAAAGCTGGAGATGCCTGTTTTGTAGCCCATTCTATGAACTCCTCGAATCTTGAAACATCGAGTTCTCTTCCCAGCACAACCCGCTTGTTTTCGTCGATCAGAACCAGATCGTTCACATCAACGACCTTCTTCACAAGGTTCAACAGGCTAAGAAGGACATCCCTCTCTTCCTTTACGTTGGAAAACTCCATTATCAATATAGAAAGAAGCAAAAGCAACTTATCGGTTCGTTCCTGGGTTTTGTCCATCTAGATCTTTCACCTCACGATCCTGGAGGCGGCCTTCCTCAATCGGTTCATCACCGCAAAGAGTATGCCTCTTTCCTCCAGTCCCTCAACAATTATATACTCTTTTTCTCTCTTTTCCGCTTCTCTGAGTGCTGCAAAGAGGTTCTGCGCTATGCTGTAGGGATTTTTCAAAGAACCTACGACGATTCTGTCTCCGTACAGGGCCTTCCTCTCTTCGACACATATCACAACGTGATCGGGAAACTCTTTCAAAACGTTCTTCATCTTCTCGAGGTTTTCTACGAGTATCAACGGCTTTGAGGGAGCGTAGTGACGGTATTTCATGCCCGGTGCCAGAGGTTTTCCTCTGAACTCCCCTTTTTTCACGAAATCCGGTACAACAAGATTGGGGAAGAACTCTTTCAGTCTTTCAACCTCTACAGGGCCCGGCCTCAAAAGGACAGGCTTTTCTTTTGAAAGATCTATTATGGTGGATTCCAGGCCAAGCGGTGTGTTCCCTGCGTCCAGTATCAGGCTCACCCGTCCCATGAAGTCCTCCACAACGTGATCCACGTTCGTCGCGCTGGGTCTTCCAGACAGGTTCGCACTCGGGGCAGCAATGGGATCTCCCAGCATTTCTATCAGTTTCATGGCCACCGGGTGAGCCGGCATTCTCACAGCCACCGTGGGAAGTCCCGCAGTGACCACATTAGAAATTCTCCAGGACTTCTTCGGAAGTATGACCGTTAAAGGACCAGGCCAGAATCTCTCCAGAAACTTTCTGAAAGGTTCGTACCCATCTGCCACCTCTTCGAGTTGGGAAAATGAACATATGTGGACTATCAGAGGGTTGTCTGCGGGTCTTCCCTTGATTTCGAATATCTTCCTGCACGCTTTCTCGTTGTAAGCATCCGCCCCTATTCCGTAGACCGTTTCTGTCGGAAAGACAACAACCTCCCCTTTTTTCAGAAGATCGGCGGCCTCTTTCAGGGCTCTTTCATTGGGAAAGAGAGGATTCACCTTCACGACCCTGGTCATCGATCAACCTCCTTCATTAAAAACAAATGGGGCTCCTAGAGCCCCTCCTGGTGCCGAGGGCGGGACTTGAACCCGCACGGGGTTATCCCCCAGCTGATTTTGAGTCAGCCGCGTCTGCCATTCCGCCACCTCGGCTCCCGTATAATATGGTAGCAATTTTCCATTCGTAAATCAAGTCCTTTTGTTTTCTCTTCTGACCTTGAATTCTTTCAAGATGTATGCTAAACTATTATTAGCACTCAAAAGAAAGGAGTGCTAAAATGAGAAGGCTCCAAAACAAGGGTGAACACCAAAGAAACCTGAACGACCGCCAAAGAAAGGTACTTTACTGCATTGTGAAAGAGTACATAGAGAACAAAAAACCCGTCAGCTCACAGAGGGTTCTCGAAGTGAGCAATATAAATTTTAGCAGTGCCACCATAAGAAACGATATGAAGAAACTGGAATACCTTGGTTACATATACCAACCTCATACCTCGGCTGGCCGGGTTCCAACGGACAAGGGACTCAGATTCTACTACGAAGAAATGGTAAAGATCTCCAAAGAAACCGAAGAACTGAACCTGGAGGTGGATACCTTCAGGTTAATTCCGCTTGCAGATCCAGAAAAAATCCTGCTTCTGGCTGGCAATCTTCTTGCCCGGCTGGCCGAAGGGTACGTTCTCATAGAAAGACCAAATCCCAGAGATTTGAAAATACTCAGGGTGATCCTCACACCGATATCCGAGGATTACCTTATTTTCTCAATACTGACAGAATTCGGTATTTCTAAGATCACTCCCATTAGAATCCATGACGATTTGAATTGGGAGGAAATAGAAAGACAGCTGAACTTCCTTTTGAGGGGAAGAACAGTTGAAGACGTGCTAACAGGAAAGGTAGAAACTCTCAGAGGAAGCGGTATTCTCAAACTCATAGAATCCGTGATGAACGAAAAACTGGAAAGGTACATAGACGTTGGCTTTGAAAATCTCCTGAAGGACGATACTCTCTCTCTGGAAGATATAAAGCACCTTCTGGAAGAGTTAAAGGACCATCGTTTTCTAGAGAGTCTCATAGAAAACGACAAAGACATTACGGTGAAGATCGGAAAAGAGATCGGAAGGAAAAAACTGGAGAGATTTGCCGTTTTCTCTGGTAGATACTACAAAGGTTCATCGCCTATTGGAAGCGTCCATCTTTTCACCTCAAAGATCACCAGGTACGACAGAAACCACAGGGTTTTCAACTACGTACTCAACAGACTTTCGGAGTACTTCACATCGGCTGCCAGGAGGTGATAGAATGTCTGAAAAAGAAAAGAAGGATCTCTCTCAGGAATGTGAGGAATTGAAAGAAAAATACAGGGAACTCGAAGAATACGCCAAAAGACTCAAGGCCGAATACGAAAATTACCGTGAGGAAGTCGCCCGGGAAAAGAGAGAACTCATAAAGAACGCAAACGAATACCTCATCTCAAAACTGATTCCCATACTCGATGACTTCGAAAGAGCGTTGAATCAGAAGGATCATGAGAAATCCTTCTACGATGGTGTGAAGTTGATATACAAAAAGCTTCTGAATACACTGGAAAAGGAAGGCCTCTCTAAGATCCAGGTGGGAGAAACTTTTGATCCGTTCGAACATGAGGCAGTTGAGAGAGTTGAAACGGACGATGTGGAGGAATACACTATCCTCGAAGTACTGGAAAGTGGTTACAAATTCCACGGGAAGGTATTGAAGCCAGCGAAGGTGAAAGTGGCCGTGAAACCGAGAAAGAAAGATGAAGAACCTCCCGATAAAAAGGAGTGATTCTCCATGAAAAGAGAAAAAAAGGATTATTACGAGATCCTCGGTGTTCCGAGGAACGCCACGCAGGAGGAGATAAGAAAAGCGTACAAAAAGCTGGTAAAAGAGTGGCATCCAGATAGACATCCAGAAAACAGAAAAGAAGCCGAGCAGCGCTTCAAAGAGATTCAGGAAGCCTACGAGGTCCTCAGCGATCCTCAGAAGAGGGCCATGTACGATCGTTTTGGATACGTCGGGGAACAACCCGTCTATCAAGAAGCAGAAACTGGTAGCAGCTTCTTCGAAGACGTTTTCAGAGAGTTCGAAAATATCTTCAACAGGGATATATTCGACGTGTTCTTCGGTGAGGAATCTGGACGAAGAGAGAGAAGAAAATACGCCCGCAGAGGAGAAGACATACGCTACACCATAGAAGTGAACCTTTCCGACCTGATCAACGGTACGGAGATTCCCATCGAATACGAAAGGTACGAAACGTGTTTAAGATGTGGAGGAACCGGTGTAGAGCCAGATTCAGGATACATCGGCTGTCCACGCTGTGGTGGAACGGGAAGGATCAGAGAAGAAAAAAGGTCGTTCTTTGGATATTTCGTCAGTGAAAGAACCTGTGACGAATGCGGCGGAACGGGAAGAGTCCCTCGAGAATTGTGTCATGAGTGCGGAGGAAGTGGAAGAGTTCTCAGAAGAGTGCGAAGAACGATAAAAATACCCCCAAACATCGAAGACGGCGGGCATTTGAGGATATCCGGTGGTGGTAACGCGGGTTATTACGGTGGTCCCTACGGTGATCTGATAATCACCGTTCGAGTGAAATCAGATAGCAAGTTCAGGAGATCTGGAAGAGATCTGATATACGACATCACGATAGATTACCTCCAGGCGATACTGGGAACAACCGTCGAGATTCCTCTCCCCGAAGGTGGTACAACCATGCTGAAGATACCACCTGGCACACAGCCCGAGACGGTATTCCGTCTGAAAGGGAAAGGACTGCCGGGTGAGTACGGTAGAAGGGGCGACCTCCTTGTGAATGTACATGTTGAAATTCCAAAGAACCTTTCTAGAGAAGAAAGAAAAATACTGGAGGATCTGGCAAAGAGAAGAGGCATTCCCGTTGCCTAGCGGTTGGGGTTCACCAGGGCTTCTCTTATAACGAGTTTTACATTTTCCGGGATGGTAACTTCGACCGTCAACGGTCCTCTTCTGACACTCATCCATCCCAGGCCCGCCACTGCCAGTTCTTCTCCTTTGTTCAGAATGAACTTCTCCTTTTTCCACGTGAAATCTTCGTACCTCGCTTTCGAACAGGGTGGTTTTAGAAGATCTCCCAGTCTGTTCCTCATCAACTCGTCTGCTCTTTCTCTCCTTGTCTCATGAAAGGTAACCTCTCTGGAGGAAAAGAGTAGGAATATGGGGCTTTTCTCCGTTTCGTAGTCTATGTCAAAGCGACACAATCCTCCCATGAAGATCGTTCTGTTCCTCTCTGGTTTGAAGGTTTTTCTGGAGAGTTCTTCCCTCGGCAGGATCGCCTTTTGACATTCCGGATCCAGAAGATCGAGGACTCTGTCTTTCGTCATGATACCGGGGGTGTCGTAAAGGTAGAGATTCTCACCTTTTACCTTCCTTCTCAGTATTCCAAGAGTCGTTCCTGGAAACGGACTGATGGTGTTCTCGTGAGTACATATCTTGTTTAAAAGGGAGGATTTCCCAACGTTCGTCACTCCTATCACCAGTGCCTTGTCGGTCAATCGTGCAAGCAGTTTCACTAGGGACTTCAGACCGTGGTTTTTCTCGGCACTCACTATTCTTATCTTTTCGGGATCTTTTGCTTTTATTCTCCTTTTCACCCATTCTTTCACTTCCCTGACAGTAACTGCCCTGGGAAGAAGGTCGAGCTTGTTGATCACATACACAACGTCCTTTCCTTTCAGCAGGTTCGCTATGTCTTCTCTGTACGTGCCCTCAAAGTCGAAGATGTCGATCACCCACAGAACCACCTCAAAACCACCGAGGTAGGATTTCAACTGATTCCTGAAATCCCAGTCGTACTCTATGGGTTCCAGTTTTCCATAGTGCTTTATACGAAAGCACCGTTGACACAGGATTTCTTTCCCTTCCTCCAGTCTTTTTTCAAAGGCTTCCCTTGGGATGTACCCTGGTTTTTTCGGATCCTCGAACTGTATGCTGGCACCACATCCTGGACACTTCATCGAACATCACCTCATTTTATGTCGTGTTTCAGACCGATTTCCTGAAGGATTATGAAGTCCTTTTCCCTCCACTTTTCTTTCACCTTGACGTTGAGATCGAGAAACACCTTCCTTCCAACAAGGAACTCTATCTCTTCACGTGCAAGGGTTCCTATCTTCTTTATCATGCTGCCGCTTTTTCCTATCAATATTCCCTTCTGTGAATCACGTTCTACGTATATGTTGGCCCGTATGTAAAGGACACCGTTCGGTCTGTCCTTTATCTCCTCGATGACGACGGCGGTGGAATGCGGAACTTCCTGACGAGTCAGATGGAAGATCTTTTCTCTTATGATTTCAGCCGCCATGAAAGAGAGCGGACGATCCGTGATCATGTCCTCAGGGTAGTACTGTGGTCCTTCTGGAAGTTCTTCCTTTATCTTATCAAGCAACTCGAAAACACCTATACCCTTCAGAGCGGATATGTAATGAACGGAAATAGCGTTTTCGACCATACCTTTTGCAAGTTCTCCTACCGACTTTGCCTTTTCCTCTCCTGCTACATCTATCTTGTTCACGGCGATGATGGTTTTTGTCCTGGATTCGTTCACGATCTTTGCGACCTGTTCATCTGTTTCGGTGAAACCATCGGCGGCATCCAGAATGAAGAGGACGATATCCACTCCCTTTAGAGCCTGAACGGCAGCCTTCACCATGTATTCTCCCAGGCGATGAAGTGGTTTGTGTATACCCGGAGTGTCCACAAATATGATCTGTGCGTCTTTGTCGGTGTAGATGCAGTTTATCCTGTTTCTGGTGGTCTGGGGTTTATCGGAGACGATCACAACCTTTCTACCCAAAACAGTGTTTATGAAGGTGGATTTTCCAACGTTCGGCTTTCCGGCCAGCGCAACAAAACCCGATTTAATGTTCTTCACCTCCCAGTCTGAAGCCTCTTGGCAGAAGATCTTTCAACTTCACCACCTCGTAATCTCCGTTTCTATCCGCCATGATCACATCCATGTCCTCGGAGAATTCGTAGAGCACCTGCCTGCAGGCACCACAGGGCACAGTTTTTTCAAGAGAATCCGAAGCTATCGCGATCGCGACAAACTCTCTTTCACCTTCAGAAACCGCTTTAAACACGGCTACCCTTTCTGCACACACGGTGAGGCCGTATGAAGAGTTCTCCACATTCACTCCCGTGAACACCCTTCCACTCTTTGTGAGAAGAGCAGCCCCTACTCTGAATCCAGAGTATCTAGCGTACGCCTTTTCCCGAACCTCCAGAGCCATTTCCACCAGTTTCTCCGGTCTCATCTCCTCCCCCCTCCAGAACTTTTATCATGATCTTCTCTATCCTGTTTTTACCGACTGCCAGCACTTTGAAGTACAGGTTACCGATGACAGCCTCCTCACCAACGTTCGGTATTCTTTTGAAGTGTTCCAGAAGGTATCCTGCTATCGTTTCGTACTCTGTCTGCGGAAACTGAATTCTTAACTCTATCTCCAGATCGTTTATAGGTGTACTACCATCGACGATGTAAGTCTTCTCTCCGATTTTCTTTATACCGGACACTTCGTCGTAGTCGTATTCGTCCATGATATCACCGAAGAGTTCCTCTATTATATCTTCGAGGGTCACGATCCCGGCCGTTCCACCGTACTCGTCCACAACTATGGCTATATGGATCTTTCTCGACTTGAGGATTTTCAGGAGTTCATCTATGTTCATGGTCTCCGGCACGTAGAGGGCGTCTCTCATTATGTCCTTCACCTTCATGTTCTTTACCTCTTCACAATCCTTCTCTGCCAGAATTGAAAGGACATCTTTAGCGTAACAGACCCCCACGATGTTGTCTATGGTCTCCCTGTAGACAGGAATCCTGGAATAGCCTTCATCTTCTATCAGTTCAATGAGATCCCTCACCGTCTGGTTCTCCTCTATTGCCACGATGTCAACGCGGGGTGTCATTATCTCCTTGACGGCTATCTGTTTCATTTCGAAGGCACGTTTCACTATTCTTTCCTCTTCCTGCTCTATGACTCCCATCTCGCCCCCAACCTGAACGATGGAGACGATGTCTTCCTCGGTGATGAACAGATCTTCGGATATCTTCTTCCCATGCCTCAAAGCGATGATACCGTCGGATATCTTCACCAAAAGCCTTCCGACGGGATCGAAAACTCTGGTGAGAAATCTGACCACACCTATCGATCTCTGGAAGATGCGGTCTGGCTCAGCCCTTGCCATAACTTTTGGGGTGATCTCTCCGAATATGAGAAGAACGGTGGTGATAAAGAGGGTGGAAACCACCGCCACAAGCTCTTCGCTCACTCCTCTGAGAAGATTCAGAAAGATCAGTGTGGAGATGGACGAAGCGAAAAGGTTGACGAGGTTGTTACTTATCAAGATCGTCGTGAGGTACTTGTTGAAGAGATGGATATAACTTTCCCTTTCCGATTCTTCCTCTTTCTTTTCCAGAAATTCCTTGATCTTCACCTTGCTCATCAGGGTCAAAGCGGTTTCTGAAGAGGAAAAGAAGTTAGAGAGGTAGATCAGCACAACAAGGAGCACACCTTCAAGACCGAGTGTCAACATACTACTGACAGGGTCTTCCACTTCCGTTCCACCTCCATCAGTAATGGTAACTTTCTCCACGTATTATTTTAAACGCCCTGAACACCTGTTCCAAAACTATGAGAGCGCTCATCCCATGGGTGAAGGTCATCCTGGACAGAGAAAAAACACGGTGGGCCTCGGAGAGTATCTCTTCACTCAATCCATAGGGCCCACCAATCAAGAACGTGATATCTTTTCCTTTCATCTCCACTTCTTTGAGGAATCCGGCGAATTCCTTCGAGGAGAGGTTTTCACCCCTTCTGTCCATAACCACCATCAAACTGCCGGGTAAAACCCTCTTTTTCAGTTCCTCTGTCTCTCTTTTTACAATTTCTTCAACGCTTCCTCTATGGGTACGTTTCAACTCGATGATCTCGATCCTGCAAAATCGTCTAAGAAATTTCTTGTAATGTTCTATTCCCATCTTTATGAAATCATCTAGCTTTCCACCCACAACAACTCTTACCTTCATTTCTCAGTTTCCTTGACCAGGATATCGAGCAAATTCGATTCTATGACCTTTTTACTGTTTAGGTTCGTTCTCAGATAATACGAAACCGTCTGTAGCAGAGAATCCAGTGGGAAGAGTCCCACTATTTCAGAACTCAAAACGGGAACACCATAGCGTTCAGCCTCCATTTTTATCATCTCGAAAACACGGTACAAGGGAGTTTTTTTGTGATTGGTGACATTGATCGATACCTGCACGATCCCCTTCTCCTTCAACTCGATGCCTATCGCCTTGACGTATCTGAGACCACCACTTGAAAACCTGATCGCTCTTGCGATCTTTTCCGCTACACTCACGTCCCCCGTTCCAAGGTTCACGTTGAAGGCTATGAGAAATTCTCTGGCACCAACCGCCGTCACTCCGGCGGAAGGATGGACCCGATCGGGCCCGAAGTCTGGCTTCCACATGGGGTCCTTTATCTTTTCGAAGAACCCTTCGAACTCACCTCGCCTGATGTTTGCGAGATTTTCCCTTTCAGGGTGTGTGGCGGATTTCTCGTAGAGATAGACCGGCACACCAAGTTCTTCGCCTATCCTTTTTCCCAGGATCTTCGAGTACTGGACACACTCGTCCATCGTCACGTTGTAGAGAGGAACAAGAGGAATGACGTCTGCTGCTCCCATTCTCGGATGCTGTCCCGTGTGGTTCCTGAGATCGATCAACTCCACCGCTTTCTTGGTCATGTCGAAGAGGGCATTTATGAGGTTTTCTGGCTCTCCCACAAGGGTCACAACCGATCTGTTGTGATCCGCGTCCATGGACCAGTCGAGAACCCAGACCCTGTCGTACTTTTTGGCCTCGGCCACTATCTTTTCAACTACTTCTTTTCTTCTTCCTTCGCTGAAGTTCGGAACGGATTCCACCAGTTTCAACTCACTTCCCCCCCAGCTCTGCCAGTCTGTTCTTCAGTGAGAGGATGAACTCTTCGTAGGTCTTCCCATCATCTGGATAACACACGTAGACGTACTCGAAACTCTGTGAAAGTTTTTCTTTCATCCTTCTTGTAACGGCGGTGATACCATGCTTTCCCGTCAGTGTCAGAACGAAGACGTATTCGCTGGCAGAGACCGGCAGAATGTAATCTGTCTCTCTGAAGAACTTTTTGATTGCCTCGTAATCTCTCATTACACCGTTGAATCTAACGTACATGACACAGAAATGTCCTCCGGCCCTGCTACAGCGCTTTATCTCTTTTCTCACGATCTCTTCGAACCTCAAAGTTATCTCCATATCTTCGATGTTCTTTCTGACAGAAACAGACACCCTCGATGTCTCAGGAGAAGCCAGTATCTTCTTCACCCTGCCAAGAAGATAGTCTTGCTTGAAGGGTTTCAGGATGTAGTCAATCGCTCCCGCTTTCACCGAGTTGATAACCAGGTCTTTGTCGACATAGGCACTCAGAACGGACACTTTTGTATCGGGAAAACTCTCACGTATCTCTCTTATCAGGTTAAGACTCTCTTCACCTTCGAAGATGTCCACGAAGACAAGATCCACACGTTCTCTACGAAGGATTGAGATGGCTTCCTGCCTGTCTCTTGCCCACAGAACCCTGTACCCTTCCTTTTCGAGGGCGTTCTTCACGGCCAGAAAGGTGATCTTTGATTCGTCAATTACCATGACCGTTGCCATTCCTCTACCCTCCTCAGGATCATTTTATCATCGATCACTCGATTCCGCTCAGGATGAACTTGAAGTATTCCTCCTTTTCATCGAAAGTTACCGTTCTGACTATCGTTCTGTATCCGGGTTTGACTATTGTGATCTCGTACGTTCCAGTTTGAACGTAGATGGTAACGGGTGTTTCACCGTGATAGTATCCGTTGAGATACACCGTGGCTTTAGATGGCTGAGTTTCTATTCTGACTTCGGAGAAGACTACTCTTTCTTCAAGGCGTCTGAACACTTCCTTTTCTTCACCGGATTTCAGGTTCACCGTGAAACTGTCTGTTTCGTATCCTTCCTTTTCGAGCCTTATACTGTAGGTTCCAGGATCAAGAACGATGGTCAATCCACTCTCGGAGGTTGTTCCAGCGTACCTTCCATCTACGTAGACGTCCACACCAGCAGGATCCGTTCTCAGCCTCAAAGTTGCCCGAAGCGGTTTCAGATCGATGTGAATGGATCGGGACTCTCCCTCACCGAGAGTGATATACCTTGTCTCCTCACGGTAACCTTCTTTTCTGAAGGTCACGCTGTAGTTTCCGGGTGAAAGATTCAGTGTCAGTGGTGTTTTCCCCCTGTAGTCTCCGTTTATGTACACATCTGCCCCACTCGGTGAAGAGCTGAGCGAAAGCTTTGCAAGAGGAAGTCTGGCTGACACGCGTACTGTCTGATTTTCCCCTACGTACACTTCTTTGTAGAAAGTGTAGTTATCAAAGTACACCGTCACGTAGTGTGTTCCTTCATCCACCGTCATCGTGATGGGTGTTTTTCCCCTGTAAGATCCGTCCACGTAAACCGTCATCCCGGAAGGATCTGAGTCCACGATCAGAGTACCAAAAGAGGGGGCTCTTCCAACGTAGAAATACGTGATGTCCGAGACCCACTCTCCTGTGAGATAGGGTTTCAACCTCTTTTGAACGTACTCTTCGACGTTGTCGGACAGGGTGGGAAACATCCGCGTTGTGCCGAGTTCTTTCAACTGATTGAAGATGGAAATCGGAGTTGTACTGGCGATCACCTGAATGTATTCTTTACCGTACGGGGATGAGACTCTGAGAGAGTAGGTGGATTTGGATGGAATCTTTTTGATCTCGTTTGCACGAACGAAGTTGTCGCTTTCGTATTTGTTGGGAAAGATGAGAGTCACTTTTCCTTGGGCGTTTATATCGTAGACCAGTATGTAGGCATCCCTTGAAGACTTCACGAAGATCTCGATCCTCTCTCCCACGTTGTAGACAGATCCCTCCGGTTTGTCGAGCCACACGTCCACCGTGAAGTAAGGTATCTCAGGAACGATGATGATGCTCTTCGTGTCAAAGGAGAAAGAAAAAATCGCAAAAATTATCAGAAGAAGGAACACGTACTTTCTCATGGTTCACACCTCCTCATCATTTTGGCCACACAACTTCCGCACCGAAAATCTTTGTTTCTGATTCAAGAGTTACTTTACTTGGAATTTTCTGAACGAAGACAGCAAAGCCGTGTGTGCTGTCTCTATAGACCTGTCCGAGGTGATACACATCTTTGTTTGGGTCATAACTTGGCTCCGTTATAGATAGAACACGAAAGTATTCATCGTTTTTCACGAATTCCACCAGAAACACCTTGTTTTCAACAAGTTCAAGGGCGGTCTTACACGCGCCTGCCATCCACCTTCATCGCCCTGGTACCACACGTCCACATCGTAGATCGGTGTGTAACTCTGCCAGATATTGGTCAGATCATCTTCCAGATTAGATGTATCTACGATCTCTCCTGCTGCAGCGACGAAATCGCCACTTTGTTCATAAAATCCCTGTCTTTCATTGTAAGAGTTTGTGTTATCTTCGTAATAGAGCACCAGCACAGGATGTTCCTGAAGCCAGTAGTCACTGTAAGAAGGCTGGTACCAATTCATCACATTGGACAAATACGTGTTTCCCACCACTTCTACTATGAACTCGTGCTTTTCTTCGGGAAGCGGAAGACAAGATGTCAAAAGCAAAAGAGCCACCACCAAAAGAAGGAAAAAGCGCTTCATGATGTTCACCCCCTTTGGTTTTAAGACTCACGGAAGAAAAAGGAGGTTCTCTACGCTCTCTTTTCAACCCTTGCAATCGCTATTCCCTTCAGGATGAGACCGGCGATGAGAGAAAACACAATGGTGGATGTTCCACCGTAACTGATGAAGGGAAGAGGAACACCCGTGACGGGAAGAAGGCCCAGGTTCATCGAAACGTTCTCGAAGACGTGAAACCAGATAAGACCACACGAAGAAACCATGAGGATCTCCCAGTATTCGTCCTTCACGTTCAGGATCCATCTTGAAACTTCGAAGAAGAAAAGACCAAAGAGCGAAAGAAGAAACGCGATACCAAGAAAACCAAATTCCTCTCCAACGACGGACACGATGAAATCCGTGTATGAGACAGGGACGTACCCCATCAGATTCGCTTTTCCTTTCATGTAACCTGTACCGAAGAATCCCCCGGCACCGATCGCATGTATGGACTGAAGCACGTTGTAAGAATAGCTCCTTCCGTACTCTTCGGGGTTGAGGAAGGAAAGTATCCTTGCCCTCTGATAATCCTTCAGACCAAAAAAGAAGAACACAGGAAGCAGGATCAGAGCAACCACCAGGAGAACAAAAAGGGGCTTCTTATCGACTCTGGAAGACAAAACGGCAAAGAGCCAGATCAATCCCATAGAGAAAGCGGTCCCGAGGTCCGGTTCCAGAAAGACGAGTACTCCAGGAACGAGAGTGAGAAAAAGACTCCTCCAGAACCACTTTCTTTCCAGAAGATACGGAAGCAAAACGATGAGGGAAAGCTTTGCTAGGTCTGAAGGTTGAAAACTGATTCCTACTATTTTGAACCACCTTCTAGAACCACCTATCGGCGTTCCCTTTAAAAGGAGTGCAATCAACAAAACAACAGAGACCACGTACAGGACCACGGAAAGTCTTCTTATGGTACTGTCCTTTACGAAAAGAATCGAGATCATTAGTGAAAAACCAAGAACATCCCAGATCATCTGTTTCGAAAACAGCGTTTCATTCTCTCCGTAGGTAGCACTCCTCAGAGAGAACAATCCAAACACCATCAACGTGCCAACAATGACCACGATGAGCCAGTTTATCCTCTTGTTCTCATGCGGAATAACTCTCACCTCACTCGGAAGCAACTATTTCCATTTCTTTCACGAATCTGTCATCCTCGCTTTCCACCACCACAACCATTCTGTAAGTTCCAGGTTCGTAGAACTTTACAAGATCGTACGCCGTTGTTTTGAAGATCTCTCTGGAGGAAAACGAATCCAGAACGATCCTGAACTCGTCCGATCTGGAGTAGGAAAAAACAGGTTCCTTTCTGGTGATGACGATCAGAACGTTTTTTAAAACAAGATGCTTTCTCTTCTTCTCTTCATTCAAAAGTTTCACAGAAAAGTCGTACCTCTCACCAGCGCTCACGAATTTCGGCCCTTCAATCACCAGGATCGTTCCTCTCAACTCTTTCTGGTACTCTTCGGTCACAATTAAGGGCAAAACGCGTTTCAGAGTGCCTTCTTCGGTCTCCAGTTCTAAAACGATGAGGTAATTCCCCGGCCCTTCAGGAGTGGAAAGACTTTCTCTGTGAACTTCTACCGTTCCCATAGGAGCCGCTCTGAAGATCTCTCCCAACGTTGTCTTCTTCTCGACGATCGTTCTTTCATCTTCTTCCAAGATCTTCAAAGTCACACTCTTTACTGTTATATCTCTCTGTCTGGAACTGATGTTTTCAAGATAGACTGAAAAGTCGATCTCCTCGTATGGAAAGTAAAAGTCTTTCAGGTTATCAACCTCGACCCTCCACTCTTCAACGACCGTCACGATCTTTCCCATGGTCACCCTCTGGTCGTTCACTCTCATGGAAACAGTCACCAGGTAATCCCCACCGCCCAGATCAACCAACCCCACTTCTCTTGACAGGTCAAAGACCAGAGCACTCTCAAAGGCACCGAGTTCTTTCACAACCCGCTGTGGATAGTGAAACTCGTATACCACGTTTTTGTCTTTCTTCACAGAGAAGAGAAAATCTTCGAGGACAAGTGTTCCTTTTCTTCTTTCTCTGTTGTAGATCTTCACCCTGATGTCAAGAGGTTCGTCCGGAAGGTATGACTCCTTGGAGTCAATCACTATCTGGAACTGTCCAACAACACCTTCTGGTCTGTTGGGAAAGAAGGCTTTCGTGAAGAAGAAGAGGAAAACCACAATGGCGAGATTCACAGCAATGATAAAGTTCGCCCTTCGGCGAATTCTGTTTCTCCTTTCTCTTTCTTTTCGCTCTTTTTCCTCATCCGACTTTTTCCAGTCTTCCGGGCTTCTGGAAAAGTACTTCATGGCAGGGTGGTCACCCTGAAGACTTCTTCAAGACTCGTCAGGCCCTGCATTACCTTCTCAAGGGCATCCACAAACATGGGGCGCATACCCTTTTCCATGGCGCGTCTTGCGATTTCCATCTCACTGGCCCTCGAGGATATCAATGCCCTCATCTCTTCATCAACTATCAAAACCTCTCCAATGGCCATTCTTCCTCTGTACCTCATCCCTCTACAGGCAGGACATCCCTCTTCAGATGGGTAATAGATCTGGTCAGGCACTCTTCCAAAGAAGCGCTCGAAATAGGATTTTGCGTTCTCATCTTCCACTTCTCCCGGGATTTTGCACTCGTCACACAATTTCCTCACAAGTCTCTGTCCTATAACTCCTATCAGGGAAGTAGCCAGGAGGTGTGGATCTATTCCCATCTCCATGAGCCTTGACACGGCACCTGCCGCCGTGTTGGTGTGGAGGGTGCTCAAAACCAGGTGTCCTGTAAGAGAGGCCTCGACGGCAAGCTGAGCCGTTTCCCTGTCTCTGATCTCACCGACCATGATGATATCTGGATCTTGTCTCAGAAACGCCCTCAGATATCGCGCAAAGGTGAGCCCTATCTCCGGGAAAACCTGACATTGAGTGACACCATCGATGGTGTACTCCACAGGATCTTCAGCGGTGACGATGTTCACGCTTTCACTCTTCAGGTGATTTATCATGGCAACGAGTGTTGTGGATTTTCCACTGCCCGTTGGACCAGTGACGAGAATGATTCCATAGGGTTTCTCAAGGAGTGACAGGATCCTTTTGTAGTTGTACTCGCTGTATCCGAGTTCCTCCAGACGTCTGTTTGCGGCAGAAACTTTCAGGATCCTCATCACAACCTTCTCACCGAACGTAGACGGCATGGTCGATACACGAAAGTCGTACTGCTCTCCACCTTTTATCGTGTAAAATTTACCATCCTGCGGCAGTCTTCTCTCCGAAACATCAAGGCCACTCATGATCTTGATGCGTGCCACAACGGAATTGTGCTGGCCCTTCTGATACTCCAGAACCCTTCTCAAAACACCATCTATCCTGAACCTCACCCTCACGGTTCTTTTCATCGGTTCTATGTGGATGTCACTCGCTCCCATTTCTATGGCGCGGTTTATGATGTTGTTTACAAGACGAACGATCGGCGCCTCTTCCATTGCTGCCTCTTCAGACTTTTCTGCCTCTTCTACCTGTTCTTCCGTTTCTTCTATGACAACATAAGGCTCCTCGAAAAGCTCAAGAGGAACACCCAGCACGTAAGTCTGGTACAGCTTGGAAAAATCTCTGCTTGCAACCAGATAGATCTTCGGATCCTTTCCGGTGAGAAAACGTATTTCCTGCCTTATTCTGGGAATGTTCGTTCCGCTATCTGTGACGACAACGAGGGTGCCGTCTTCTTTCTTATCGATGGGAATCACGTGGAGAGATTCTATGACGTTCTTCGGAAGAGAACCAACCACGTTGAGCGGAATGTTTTTGGGAAGGTCCTTCAAAATCGGTGCGTTGTACTGCTCACTGAGGGCGTCAAGAAGCTGATCCTCTGTGATGTAACCCAGTTCCACCAAAACCTCTCCCAGGGGCTTTTTCAGTTGTTTCTGTATCTCAAGAGCCCTTTCCAACTCTTCTCTGGTTATAAACCCTCTTTCGACCAGTATCTCCCCAAGTTTCCTGTACCTTCTAAGCATTAAAGGAGACCCTCCAGGCCGTATCTGTATATGGCGGGGATGTCACCCTCCGGGAAGAGTATTTTGTCTTCGTCCGGGAATCTTGTTGCAATGAAAATCACGCGGATCTCATCCTCGGGTATCTCATCGTCGAAGATGAGTCCGAATTTCACATCCGCATCTTCGCTGCTGTTTTGTCTTATGATCATGGCGGCTTCGTGTACCTCTTCCATTCTGATGTTGCTGGGAGCCGTTATGTTGAAAACGATGGAACTGGCGTTCTCAACGGGATGCTCTATCAATTTGCTCTCCATGGCCTTCTTCGCCGCTTCTCTGGCCCTCTGTTCACCCTTTCCGACTCCTATTCCAAGGATCGCCGCCCCTGCGTCTTTCATCACAGACTCTATGTCTGCAAAGTCGAGGTTTATGTACCCTCTCTTCGTTATGAGTTCTGAGATACCTTTCACTCCCTGGTGGAGAGTTTCATCTGCCTTCAGGAAGGCATCCTTTATCTTCACGTCCCTCGGGAGTTCTTCCATGAGTTTGTTGTTGGAGATCTTTATCAGAGTGTCAACGTGTTCTCTGAGCTTCTTCAAACCCTTTATCGCCTTGTTGAGTCTTTCAGGACCTTCGAAGTAAAAAGGAGTGGTAACGATTGCCACCGTCAAAATCCCCATCTCCTTGGCTATCCTGGCTATGACAGGTGAGGCTCCCGTTCCCGTTCCGCCACCGAGTCCTGCCGTTATGAAAACCATATGGGTATCCTCGAGGACCTCACGAATCTTCTCCTCGCTTTCCATGGCTGCTTCTTCGCCTATTTCCGGTCTTCCACCGGCGCCAAGACCACGCGTGATGTTTTCACCTATCTGTATCTTGACATCGGCGTTGGAGGCCTCCAGTACCTGTAAATCCGTGTTCACGGCAACGAACTCAACGCCGTGTATTCCTATCTCTATCATTCTGTTTATGGCGTTGTTTCCCGCACCTCCGACTCCTATGACCTTTATCTTGAGGTTGTTCGCTTGGGGTATGTTCCTGCTTTCCTTCTTTTTCTCGACGTCGAGATCAAAGCCCATACTCTTAACCTCCCAATCATTCCATCAGTTCCCTGAACAATCTGAAAATCCTTTTAAAAGGATTCTCCCGTTTCACCGGGGCTTCCTCGTATGGATTCTCCATCGATGAGAAGACGTTCCCAAAGGCAGCAGCAAACGAAGGATCGTAAGCAGCCTCGTCCGAGTTGATGATCAACGGTTTGTCCGAGTTAGCATAGCATCCTGTTCGCACAGGAACCCTGAACACCTCTGTTGCCAAATCGTTTATCCTAGGAATTTTGGCACCTCCACCCGATAGGACGACTCCGCCGGGTATCCCTATCTCTCCTTCCTCCATTATCTTTGCCTCTACTTCCCTGAAGACCTTCTTCGACTTACTCATTATCTCTCTGAGGCGGGCGTGTATGATGACGGCGAGTTTCTTCACACTTGTGGTCTTCACAGTGTTCCCATCCAGTCCTCTGTACTGTATCTCCTCTTCTTTGATGTCGCTGTAAACCGCGTTGCCGTAGGTGATGATCAACCTTTCCGCTTCTTCGAAGGAAGTATCCAGAACAGCGGAAACATCCTTGATCACGTGTTTCATACCGACGGGAACGTAGGCGATCTTTATGGGAACACCGTTTTTGTAGGCTATAAGACCGGTGAAGTTGTATCCCAGATTCAAAACCACCACACCGCGATCCTTCTCCGACGAAGTGAGAACCCCCTCCGCCGTGGATACAAGAGAAGATCTCAACTGAAAGGGACTCTTCACTATATCCTGTAGGAAATTGTAAAACATCTCGTAAATTCTCACAGGGATCACTATGGAGGTGTACTCAACTGTGATCTTCGACGCTTTCATGTCAAGGGGATTGAAAACGATCCTCTCACCATCAAGAAGGTATCTCTTGGAAAAGAGATGAAGGGGTTTTTTTCCATCTTCCTCCAGTTTTCCCAGGGCCTCCGACTGCATCTCCCCGAGGATGTCCAGGTTTATCACTCGCCTGTCTTCTCCGAAATCCTTCTCCGACACAACGTCTTTTCTTTCGAAATTCACATTACTGAAAGATATGATGAAATCGCTTCTTAAAGATCTTTGAATCTGCTCTTCCAGTTCTTTCAAAAGGGTGTTCACAGATTCCTTGAAGGCTATGGCATCCTTTATCTCTCCCTCATCCAGTCCTCTAGACTTCACACTCGAGTAAGCGAGTGCTTCCCATTCTTGATCATGTTTTCTAAGAACCAGGCCCTTTATGTACCTGGAACCTATATCTATGGAGGTGAAGAAGGATGCTTTTGGCAAATCAATCACCCCTTATTTTTATCAGGATACCACTCTCGGTCAGAAAATACTCACTCCTTGGTTCGAGAAAGTCTATCTGCGACTTCAACATCTCGAAATTGTTCACAAAATCCCGCCAGTCTCTGAAAGAAATCGTAACACCTTTGATGAGAATCACCTTTTTTGACTCAAAGAAAACGGTCGAGACAAGACCACTGTTCAGAACGGGTTCCAAAAGACTCAGGATCTCTTTTCCTTTCTCTGAAAGCTGCAACCCTTCCAGTTTCACTTCTAAAAACAAAGGGTAAAGCCTGAAAAACTCCTCGTTCAAGACAGAAGAAACCAGACTGCCATCGTCAGAACACAAATAGTAATTCTCCTCGTTGAAGGCTATTCCAGCAACTTTTCTCGAATCTATTATAATACTTTTTCTGGAAATGTTAAAATTTTCTATCAAATTGTGTGCAATCGTTTCTGGAACGATCACTGTTTCTCCAGGATTTGAAAAAGTCTTCATAAAAAACAGAACATACATCGCAACAAGTATCATCAAAACGATCCTCAAAGACCGCATGGTCTCAGATGTCGAGTTCCTTTACCTTCAGGGCGTGCCTTTCTATGAATTCTCTTCTGCTTGATGGGTCGTTTCCCATGAGGATTTCAAAGAGCCTGTCGGCTTCTTCAGCATCCTCTATGGTCACTTTTATTATCTTTCTGGTCTCAGGGTTCATGGTCGTCTCCCACAACTGCTCCGGATTCATCTCTCCAAGCCCCTTGTACCTTTGTATCTCCATCTTCTTTCCCTCAAACATCTTCCTGTACTCCATCAATTCCGCATCACTGTACACGTAGAAATCCTCTTTTCCGACCCTTATCCTGTACAGTGGAGGAAGTGCTATGTAGATCCTTCCATCCTCTATCAATGGTTTCATGTACCTGTAAAAGAGTGTCAGAAGGAGTGTTCTGATGTGAGCCCCGTCGATATCGGCATCCGTCATGATGATTATCTTCCCATATCGCAACTTGTTTATGTCGAAATCGTCTCCTATTCCGGTTCCAACCGCAACGATTATGTCACTGATCTGTTCGTTCTTCAGCAGGCGATCCAGGGAGGATTTTTCAACGTTCAGGATCTTTCCCCTGATCGGAAGGACTGCCTGGAACACCCTGTCTCGTGCCTGTTTGGCGGATCCTCCCGCAGAATCACCCTCTACGATGAAGAGTTCGGTGTTCTCACGATCGGTGGAACTGCAGTCTGCCAACTTCCCGGGGAGGGTGGTGCTTTGGAGCACGTTCTTTCTCCTCACCATCTCCCTTGCCCTTCTTGCTGCTTCCCTTGCCTGTTTTGTGTTCATTATCTTCGACAGTATTGTCCTGACAAGATCGGGGCTGGCGTCGAAAATCTTCTTCAACTCCTCCCTCATTGCCCTGTTCACCGCTTCTTTCACTTCTTCGTTGCCGAGCTTTGACTTGGTCTGCCCCTCAAACTCCGGGTTCTTCACATACACACTTATAACAGCGGTGAGCCCCTCTCGTACGTCATCTCCCTGGAAGGAGTCTCCGTTCTTCAAAAAGTTATGTTTTCTTCCATATTCGTTCATCAGCCTCGTGAGAGTTGTTTTGAAGGCTGTAACGTGTGTTCCTCCATCGACAGTTTTTATGGTGTTCGCAAAGGAAAGAATCTCCTCTGAATAAGAATCAGTGTACTGAAAGGCGATTTCCACGACTACCTCGTCTTCTTTGTCTTTGACTTTGACTTTCTCCGTTCTCTTCAGATACACCACGTCATGGAGCACCTTTTTTCCACGATTCAGATACTTCACGAATTCTATCAGACCACCATCGAATTTGAACGTTTTCTTCTCGTTGTTTATTCTGTCTTCGAACTCTATTTTCAATCCCGGTACGAGAAAGGCGATTTCTCTCAACCTGTGTTCGAGTATGTCGGGATCGAATTCGGTCTCAGAGAATATAAGAGGATCCGGTTTGAACCGGACGACTGTACCGTGTTTGTCAGTTTCACCGATCACCTCAACAGGTGTGACCGATCTTCCCCTTTCGTACCTCTGTCTGTAGATCTTACCGTCTCGATGAACTCTCACCTCGAGCCATTCAGAAAGTGCGTTCACCACAGAAACTCCCACACCATGGAGTCCACCACTTATTTTGTAGGAATCTTTGGAAAACTTTCCTCCTGCATGAAGAACGGTGAAAACCACTTCAAGAGCGCTTCTTCCTTCCTCCGGATGAACGTCGACAGGAATACCCCTTCCGTTATCCTCAACCTCAACACTGCCATCCTCATGCAGTGTTACTTTGATCCAGTCGCAGTAGCCCGCAAGAGACTCATCGACACTGTTGTCGACCACCTCGTACACAAGGTGGTGCAAACCGCGCTTTCCTGTAGAGCCGATGTACATTCCAGGGCGCATTCGAACGGGTTCCAACCCTTTCAAAACCTTTATGCTCTCAGCCGAGTATTTTTCCATTGATCTTTCCCCTCCTGAACACCATGTCTCTGAACATCTTCTTTCCTGCTTTCTCGTTGAGTATTTGAAGAATTCTGTCCTTCTGAAGAGAAAGTTCGGTCAGCCACAGCGAATCATCACAGACGACATGAACGATACCATTTTCAACCTTCTCCACCACCGTATGTCTGGCAATGACAGGACTCACAAGGTTTATCCAGTCCATCAAGAGCATCCTCGTTTTCAATTCAGAAAACAGGGGGTCTTCACCCGCAAGTTCCTCGAACAATTTTCCAATAGGCTTCATGTTCCCACCCAGTTTTCCTCCAGATTCAAAATGAAGGGTTCGAAATTTTCCATCAACGTCGATGTTATGGGTCCTGGTTCTTCCTCGAAAAACAGATGATCGTTGAGCCTCCTCACAGGAACGATTCCTACACTCGTGTGGGTCAAGAACATCTCGTCTGCCTCAAACAGTTCCCAGACCCACACATATCTTTCTTCCAGTGGAATTTCCAATCTGTTTGCAAGTTTTATCACGTTTTCACGGGTTATGCCATCGAGGATACCAGATTCGATGGAGGGGGTGATCAACCTTCCTTCTTTCACCAGAAAAACGTTGCTGAAACTTCCTTCACAGACCTGACCATTCACACCTGTCAAAATCACATCGTAATATTCCCCAATCTCCCTTCGAGCAAGCAGAATGTCTGTTCTTCCGGTTATCTTCAAACTCGGCGGTGTGGAAAGATCGGGAATCCTTCTGACCTTCGATATTTTCACATTCACTCCCTCTTCGACGTCTGGAATGTTCAGCGGCGAAAAAACAAAGAACAACTCAGCAGTTTGCACAGAGAGAAGCACTTTTATTCTGCTTTCACGATCGATCTGCCGGGTGCCCTTTTTCAGTATGTCGACGAACTCTTCAAATGTCATGGAAAAGGGAATATCAAAAAAAGAAACAGACCTCATCAGTCGATTGTAGTGTTTGTAAGCGGCAAAAGGAACTCTGTTGTACGTTCGCAGAGTTTCATAAACGAGTCCCTGGGAAACCTCATCAAACATCTCGTAGTTCAGAAAGAATTCATCCGCGTGAATGAACCGCCCTTTCTGCCAGATCAACACGACAGGAAATCACTCCTTCTTCCGAAAGAGACTTCACTCTCACATCGTGGAACATCCCTATACCGTCACCCACAAATTCGTGTTTAACGTAGTATTCGTCGTATCCTGAAAGCACGCCCTTTGCGATGTACCACTCTGCAAGAACTTTCCTCCTCTTGTTCACCGTCCGCCTTTTGTATCTGTGAGACACTTCTTTTGCCTTTTCCTTTAAAATGTTCAATCGTTCTTTCTTCTTGTGTTCAGGGACAGCATCGGAAAAGGTACTCGCAGGGGTTCCTGGCCTGGGAGAGTACCTGAATATGTGAACTCTGCTGAATTCGACCTCTTCCAGTAGTTTCACAGTCTCCAGGAAATCCTCGTCCGTCTCCCCTGGGAACCCAACGATGATATCCGTTGTTATGGAAAAATCGGGATCGATACTTCTCAGTTTTTCCACCACTTTCAGAAAGTCGGAGGAACTGTACCGCCTTCCCATTCTCTTCAGAACTCTGTCTGAACCACTCTGAACAGATATGTGGAGATGCGGGCACAGTCTGGGGTTGTCCCGGAAAACTTCCACGAGTTCGTCCGTTATGTCCTCTACGTTCAGAGAACTGAGACGCACTCTGTAATCGCCGGGAACACGTTCTACGCTCTTCAAAAGATCGACCAGGGTGGTCCCGATATCCTTCCCGTACTTTCCAAGGTTAACTCCCGTGATGACGATCTCCTTGTATCCCTTCATCACCATCTTCTCGAATTCTTCTTTGAACAACTCCAGTGGCTTGCTTCTCACCTTCGTTCCACGTGCAAACCTTATAGCACAGTAAGTGCAGCCGTTGTCACATCCGTCCTCCACCTTTATGTAGGCTCTCGTTCTATCCTCAAAACTTCCCTTCACCTTTTCGTAGACAGGACTGTCAGGAGCCGACACCACCAGTTTCTGCTCACCGTTCAGAGAGAGGAGATGATCGACTATGTTCTTCTTCTCCGAGATTCCAAGGACCATGTTCACGGGAAGCTTCTTTGCCTCTTCAGGAGAGAGCTGCGCAAAACATCCTGTGAGAACGATCTTTGCATCCCTGTTCTTCCTTCGTATGCTTTTAACTAGCCTTCTTACCTTTTTCTCCACTTCCTGGGTGACCACGCAGGAGTTTATTATGTAATAAGAAGCCTCACCAGCCGGCAAAACGGTATAGCCGGCCTTTTCGAGCTGTTCGGCCATGTATTCACTTTCGTACTGGTTCACCTTACATCCAAAGGTCTCGATTCTCACCGTTCTCATATCTCAAGCTTCCCCTCCGAAACCACTTTCAGAATGTCTATCCTTCTGACGATACCGACAAGTTGCATACTATCATCGACCACAGGTAGTGCCTTGAAACCATGTCTTATGAGATAATCCGCCGCCACTATGAGAGGGTCGTCCTCCTTCACCACAACAGGTGGTTTGCTCATGTAATTCGATATGGGTTTGTCCTTTATTTTGACTATATTTCTGATCAACTGGTTGGTGTCCGGGATGAAAGAAGCGGATCTGAGAAGAGAAAAATAACTGGGAACCAGGGCCTTTATCAGATCACTCTCACTGACAAACCCCACAACTCGCATGTCGTGGTCGACAACGGGTATTCCAGAGAGATTCTGCCTTGACAGAAGTTTTATGACCGTTTCCACAGTTTCATCTTCGAATACAGCTGATATATCATAAATAACGGCATCCTTCACTCTCATTTACTTCACCCTCTCCACGGTGAAGTGATCGTATTCCTTTTTTATTGCCTCGAGATCCGGCATGTATTTTTCTTTTCTCCTTGTTGCAGCGAGTGCAGAAGCAAAACCAAACTTTGCCATCTCCAGGAAATTCGCTCCGTGGGTGACGAAATAGTAAACCATTCCGGCTACGTAAGCATCTCCCGCACCGAGCAGATGGGACGCATCTATCTCCCCTTTCGATTTTATGATCCACACACCGTCCTTTGTGGCAACTATATCGTTTTTCACCTCGTAGGAGACAACTGCGACCTGAGATTTTTCTGCTATCTTCTCTGCAAGCCGAACGTAGTCTTCAAAGGTTTTGAGCTCCATACCGAAAAGTGCCAGATGATTCCCTCTCAAGTCCGGTTTCACCACGTTTGGATACTCCGGACCTGTCAGTGTTCTTTCGAGCAATCTGGGTGCCTGTTCCACAAAGACAAAGATTCCCTTCTCACGCGCAAGTTTCACCAGTTCGTAACAGACGTCTTCACTTACTCCGAGTGGTATGCTCCCAGAGATGACCACACAATCGACCTTCGAGAGGGTCATCCTGTACCTTCTCAAAAAATGATTCAGATCATCTTCACCGATTTCTGGACCAGGAAAATTTATGGCCGTTATGGTTTGATTCTTTTCGTCTATGATCTCTATGTTCTCCCTCGTCTCCCCATCCACGTAAACAAAATTCGTGGTGATCAGATTCGAGATCTTCCGTAGTTCCTCTACAAGAATTCGTCCTATGTGACCTCCCACGAATCCGGTGGCTACTGAAGGAACCCCGAGCCTTGAAAGGGCTACGGAAACGTTTATTCCTTTTCCACCAGGTGTCATTTGAGACCTGCTCAGATCTCTCAACCTGTATAATTTGTTCACCTGGAAATCGTCTATGAAGATCTCCCGGTCCAGTGCGGGATTCAACGTGACGGTCAGTACCATAGGATCACCTCGTTCGTGAAACGGTTCTTCACATCTTCAAAACAAAATCTCTGGGAGTTCCCGTATAATTGATTCTACCATCATTCAACATCACCAACAAATCCGCAATGTAGAGAAACCTCTGGAGGATGCGTGTGGAAATGATGAAGGTCCTATCTTTTTTCATCTTGAAGAACGTACCGATGATTCTTTCAAGATTTTCATCGTCGAGGTGATCCAGCAGACAATCCATCAGTATGATCTCGGGTTGCTTCTGTTCCAGTATGAAAAGGAGGAGGGAAATCTTTTCGGCGGGTGAAAAAACAGAAAGGGGGGTTTTGCGTCCCAGCGTCAGCATTCTCAATATTCCCAGATCATCCAGTCTTTCGGAGATTTTTTCAAGATCCACCTTCTTCTTCAAACTCAACCCCAAAAACTCTTCGAAACTGTAATGGTTCATGGCGTCGATGAAACTCGTATCAAGGTACAGAGCCTTCTTTCTTACATAGGTGTCATCGAGTTCTCTCACATCCTGTCCGAAAAGATAAACCGTTCCGCCTTCCGTCACACCTTCCAGTATTTCATCATTCAACTTGACAACCGCTCGAAGAAGGGTGGATTTACCTGAACCCCGGGACCCATACAGAACATTTATTCCTTTAACAAAGGAAATGGTGATATCTTCTAAAATTTGCTCTCCGTTGGCGAAAACAGAGAAATGATCAAACGTTATCGGAGATCTTTCGTCTTTCATTGTTCTCTCTTTCTTTCTTTTCATCAAAACCCAGCCTTCTCTTTATTTCCCTGAGGGCATTCTCATCTCCACCGGCCATCATTCTGAGGAGTTCTATCTGTGAGAGTACTCTGGGATTCTTGGACACCTTTTTTCCCAAGTGGCATCACCTCACGATAGATTTTATTCCCAAACCTTTAATTGGACTTGTAAGGATCATTACAATTAGAGTCCTCTCCTTTCAGATCTATCCCAGGAGTTAAAATCTATCTGGAGGTGATTGAATGCGAAAACCCCCATTCATAGTAGAGTACGAGTTGACAACAAGATGCAACTTCAGATGCAAGCACTGTTACTGCGAAGCGGGAGAGCCTCATCCAGGCGAGTTGAGTTTCGAGGAGATAAAAGAACTGATGATCGACTTGAGGAAACTCGACGTGTGGGCCCTGGATCTTGTGGGAGGTGAGCCACTTCTCCATCCAAGGCTTCTTGACATACTTGCCTTCGGCAGAGAGATAGGTCAAAGACTCATGATAAACACGAACGGATCCCTTGCCACCAGAGAAATGGTTCAGAAAATAAAAAGAGCCAATCCATATGTACTGATTGGTGTATCGCTGGAGGGACCAGATCCTGAGACGAACGATTATGTGAGAGGAAAGGGCAACTTCGAAAGAGCGGTCGAGGGCATCAAAAATTTCATAAACGAGGGTTTTCAGGTCACGATACTCAACGTGATAAACAGAATGAACTGGAGAAAGTTCGAAGACATGGTAAAACTAGCCCTGAAACTGGGAGTCAATGCTCTGTACGTGGACAGGTTCATCCCGGTTGGAAGAGGAATGGTCCACGCGAAAGAACTGGATATGAATCCTGAAGAATGGAAAAGGGCCATAAGATACGTTCTCGAAGTTGTAAATACTTACAGAGACCGGCTGACGTTCTACGTGGAAGAATCCATATCCGGTGCCCCTTGCTCCGCCGGTATCACCCATGCCTCGATACTCGTTGAAGGAACCGTCGTACCATGCGGACATTTCAGGTACAACAAAGAGTACTACATGGGAAATGTGCGAGAAAAGAAGTTTTCCGAAATATGGAACGAATACAAACCCTTGCCCTCTCCCGAATCATGTTCGGCGTGTCCAGTTTTGAAAGAATGCGGAGGAGGATGCAAGGCGTATTATCTGTTGAAAGGTTACGAGAAAGATGAAGCCATCTGTGCGATAAATCTCTCCAGATACAACATAAAGTAACAAACGCGCAATGTATATTTCATCTTGTGGGCATAGAATCTTTTACCGACCGGTAAGTAAAAAAAGATGGAGGTGATTCAATGCCAGTAGGTGGAATCAAAGGAATGATCTATCGACAGGCAGGAAAACTCGTCGGATCTTTTGTGAGAAACGCCGATGTGGAAACCCTAGGAAAGATATTCGGAACCCTCAGTATGTTCACGAAAGAACCCTCGAAGAGTGGCCTTCGAAAACTTGCAGACCTCGCCAAAGAAAGACATCCCATGGTGATGTCATGGGTCAACGTCTTCAAAAAAGCGAGTCCAAAATGTGTAGAAGGGGTTATAAACAACCTGATCATCAACGAGTTCGCACTCGGAGAACCCATAAGGCAGGAGAAGATGCACGAGTACAAAACCGTCCTTCCAAAACTCCTCGTTCTGAGTCCCACCTACGCATGTAACTTGAACTGTGTTGGATGCTATGCAGGACTCTATGGCAGAAAGTACGAACTTTCCCACGACGAAGTCAGAGACATTTTGAGACAGGCCAACGACCTCGGAATATACTTCTTCATCATCACAGGAGGAGAACCCTTCTTCTGGCCGCACCTGATGGACATCTTTGAAGAGTTCAAGGACAGCTATTTCCTTGTCTATACGAATGGAACGTTGATAAAGGAAGAAACAGCAAAGAAACTATCGGAACTTGGAAACGTGACGCTCTCCATTTCGGTGGAAGGTTTCGAAACAGACACAGACTGGAGAAGAGGAAGAGGCATATTCAAAAAGATCCTCGAAGCGTGGGAAAGATTGAGAAGATATGGTGTAATCTTTGGAGCTTCCGTAACAGCAACCAGAATGAACCACGATACCCTTATGAAAGATGAGTTCTGGGACTTCCTGAAAGAACAAGGTGTCTCCTACGTCTGGGTGTACCAGTTCATGCCCGTTGGAATGAACCCATCCATGGACCTCGTTCCCACGCCAAAACAGAGATACGAGAGGTTCCACAAACTCGAACAGATCAGGCTCAGTGGAAGATTCGCCTTCGTTGCCGATTTCTGGAACCATGGATTCCTCACCAACGGTTGTCTTGCGGCGGGTGCCAAATATCTCCACATAAACGCAAAAGGATATGTGGAACCCTGCGTCTTCCAGCAGTTCGCCGTTGACAGCATCCGTGAAAAGAAACTCATCGACATTCTTAGGTCACCGTTCTTCGAGGCATACAAACGAATGATTCCCTACAGTGACAACCTCTTCAGACCATGCCCAATAATAGACAACCCGAAGGTGTTCAGAGCCATGGTGAAGTCATTCAACGCAAAGCCTCAACATGAGGGTTCTGAGAGAATCATCACCGAACTTGCACCCGAGATCGACAAACTCGCTGCCGAATGGAAGAAGTACGCAGACAAACTCTGGTACGAGGAAGGATACTCCGAAATATACCCGGCAAACAGAGGTGTTTATAACTACGAAGTGAGAATGAGAAGGTACGCAGACAAAGAAAAGCTCCTTGCGGTGGACAAACGTTACAGGGATTGAGATGGAGGGGTCAAATTGGGCTCTGAAACAAGGAGAAAGATACTGGAGGCAGCGAAGAAGGCCTTTTCAAAGTATGGATACGACGGTGTCAGCATGGAGGAAATCGCACGAGAGGCAGGTGTGAAAAAGGCTCTCATATACTACTATTTCCCGAGCAAGGACAAACTATTTGAAGAGGTCTGGAGAGAGGCTTTAGAAGAACTGGAAAACCATCTCTTCACCGTTACAAAGGAGACGAACTCCTACTTTGCCAAGATCAAAAAGTTCTTGAAGTCGTACGTTGACTTCGTGTTGAACAAGTCGGTACTGAACGAAATAATAGAGAAGGAGAAAACAACGATCCGCTTCGAGGAGAAAGAAAAGTGGTCGGTTTTGAGAGAAAGATACGAAAACTTCATAAAACGGGTTGAGAAGTTGATAGATGAAGGAAAAGAGCAAAACTACGTACCGAAGGATCTGGACTCGCGAGCCGCCGCAGAACTCATAGTCAATTCGATGGGAGACGTTCCGAAAGACCAGAAGTTGCTTCAGAGTATACAGGAAATGATCCTCAAAGGACTTTTGAACACAAAAACAGAAGAGGGGCAATAGCCCCTCTTTTTTTAGAATCTTCTCTTCACGCCGAATTTCTCTTCTGCACGCTGAACCATTCTTTCGAAGATCTGATTCACCTCTTCATCCGTCAGTGTTCTTTCTGGATGTCTGAATATCACATAGAAGGTAACACTCACCATACCTTCCGGGACGCCCTTTCCTTCGTAAACGTCGAACACTCCCACCTCTTCCACGAGAGACTCACCCACTTTTCTGAAGAGGTTCAGTATTTCGAGGGATTTGAATCCTCTTGGAAGCAAAAAGGAAACGTCTCTTCGAACAGCAGGGAATTTCGGGGTGGGTCTATAAGCAGGTTCCTCTGAAGCAAGCTCCATGAATGTCTCCAGATCAATTTCAAAGAAGTAAGTTTCTTCTTTAACGTCATATTCATCAAGAAGCTTTGGATCGACCATTCCCAGAAACCCAAGTTCTTTTCCCTCAGAGAAGATACGAGCGGTTCTCGTCGGGAAGAACCCTGTCAGTTCTGCTTCTCTGTACTCGGCACGTACGCCGTATCTTTGAAACAGCTCGTCAAGAATTCCTTTCACTGTATAGAAAGATACCTTCCTTTTGTCGGTGTAGTCGTCTGGATTCTCCAGTCCACAGGCCGCGGCCGACAACGTTTCAACTTCTCTGTACTCACCGCCCTCTCTGTAGTAGATCTTCCCGATCTCAAAGAGTTTGAGATTTCTGTTCTGTCTCTTGAAATTCTCAGACAGCACCTGAATCATGCTGTGAAAGAGCGTGTATCGCATCGCGTCCATATCCGAAGAGATGGGATTTGTAAGAAGGATCGGTTCTCTTTTTACAACAGGCCATTTTCTCATCTTTTCAGAGTTCAGGAAAGAAAAACTCACAATCTCGTCAAATCCCATTCCTTTCATGAAGTGAGAAATCTCTTTCCTGAAAAGCTGCTTTCTGTTCCAGCCAGTGTTCACGGCGGGCAAGCTTATAACCCTGGGTTCTATCTTTTCATAGCCGTTTATCCTCCCTATTTCCTCGATCAGGTCTATCTCTCTTTCTACGTCCGGCCTGAAAGTAGGAACCACGACTTCGTACCCATCCTCCACACTTTTCACCTGAAACTCCAGACGCTCGAGTATTCTGCCAGGCTCTTCGACCTTTGTCCCCAAAATCTTTTCGACTCTCTCTTTTCTGAGAAACACCCTCTTTGGTTCTATCTTCTTCGGATACACATCCCAGAATTTTCTAAGTACAACACCCCCAGCGAGTTTCTGGATCATCTCTGAAAGTCTCAAAGATACCAGGTCTGCATCGTTGGGATCGACACCACGCTCGAACCTGTAAGAAGACTCAGAACTGATTCCATGTGCCTTGGACGCCTTTCTTATTCTGACTGGATCGAAGTAAGCCACTTCGAGCACCAGATCCCTTGTGTCTTCATACACACCGGATTCCATTCCACCCATGATACCACCGAGAGCTAGGATGTTTTCCCCATCGGTTATCAGAACCTCTCCACCTTTCAACTCGTACTCCTTCTCGTCGAGCAGAACAACTCTTTCTCCACCCTTCGCGGTCTTCACGACTATCCTCTTGTTTTTGAGCCTGTTCATGTCGAACGCGTGAACAGGATGTCCAAGTTCGAGCATCACGTAGTTAGTTACATCGACTACGCTGTTCAGTGATCTCATTCCTGAGGCAACGAGTCTTGCTTTCAACCAAAGCGGGGAGTCCTTCACGGTAACCCCTTTCACTATGCGGGCGGTGTATCTCGGACAACCATCAACATCCTCCACGATCACATCGAAATGAATTTCTTCATCCACAAACGAAACCCTGGGAGAAGGTTTCTTCAGAGGTTTCCCACTCAAAGCGGAAAGTTCTCTTGCCACCCCCAAGATGGAAAGACAATCTGGCCTGTTCGGTGTGATCTCAAGATCGAGTACCCTCTCGTCCAAGCCAAACTCTTTTATCACATTCACACCAGGAGCTACTGGTTCAGGGAATCGATACACACGGTCGGATTTTTCTTCCAAACCCAACTCCTCGAGGGAACACAGCATACCTTCTGAGATAACTCCTCCAAACTCGCGTGGTTCTATCTTGATACCATTGTTCAGCACGGCTCCTTCGAGAGCAAGTATTACATGATCTTTTTCCTTCACCGTTTTGTCGGCTGTAACAACCGTGTATACCCTCTTCCCAGTATCCACTTTGCACACTAGGAGTTTGTCAGATCCAGGATGATGGAAAGTTTCAACTATCCTGGCTGTAACGATTTCACCGGACACGTTGAAGGGTCTCAGAATGTCTTCCACACTCGTTCCTGAGAAAGTAAGCCTTTCTGCTATTTTCTCTATGTCCCAGTCCAGATCTATGAATTCTCTGAGCCACGACTCTGGTACCCGCACTCGTCACACCCCCGTTAGTAGCTACTGAGGAACCTTACATCGTTTCTCACAAATTCTCTGATATCAGTGATGCCGTATTTCAACATGGCGATCCTTTCAACACCCATTCCAAACGCATATCCCGTCCATTCCTCTGGATCGTATCCTACGTTCAAAAACACGTTTGGATCCACCATTCCTGCACCGAGTATCTCGAGCCATCCATAACCGGATAGATACACATCCACTTCAAAACTCGGCTCTGTGAAGGGAAAGTAGCTTGGTCGAAGACGAATCCTGGCGTTTTCTCCAAACATCCTCCTGGCAAACTCCTCGAGGGTGAATTTCAAGTGTGCCACGCTGAGATCCTTATCGACATGCAATCCTTCAACCTGGTGGAACATGGGAAGGTGTGTTGCATCATAATCTCGTCTGTAAACCTTTCCAGGTGATATGATGGCAATCGGAGGCTTTCTTTCCAGCATGGTTCTTATCTGAACGGGGGAGGTATGGGTGCGCAGAAGAAGCTCATCTGTGATATAGAACGAATCGTGTTCGTCACGGGCTGGATGCCACTCTGGAGTGTTCAAAGCATCGAAATTGTGCCAGGTTGTTTCTATTTCAGGCCCTTCCACCACATCAAATCCCATGGAAACGAAGATCCTCTCTATCTCTTCCATCACTTTCAACACAGGGTGAGAGTGTCCCACTTTCCTTCTGGCTCCCGGCAGTGTAACGTCCACTCGCATCTTCTCCATTCTTTCTCTTTCAAGAAGTTCCTCTATTTGTTTCTTCTTTTCGGAGAAAAGCCTTTCTACCTTTTCTCTGAGTTCGTTCACTCTCTTTCCATAGGCGGGCCTTTCTTCAGGTGGGAGATTCTTGAGATTTTTCATCAAACTGGTGATCTTTCCCTTTTTCCCAAAAAATTCCACCCTGAACAGTTCCAGTTCCTGAACGTTTGACACCCTTTCCAGCTTCTCGATCGCTTCCTTTTCAACGGTTTCGACATCCATTTCTCATACCCCCTGGCTTTCATTATACAAAAAATGGCGGAGGCGGTGGGACTCGAACCCACAAGGGCCTTGCGGCCCACCGGTTTTCGAGACCGGCTCCTTAGCCAGTTCGGACACGCCTCCGCATCGTACCTATTATATCATCAAGATATTTTATTTCATTTTGCGGCTATTTTCAATATCTCTTGAACGTCTTCTCTCTCCAGAACCTTCACCCTACCCAATGTGGCTCCCTTTGGTTTCAGATTTTTCTCCACAAGGAGCATCACGTTGTCTACGATCTTTTCGATGTCTTTCTCCGGAATACCAGCATCTTTGAGAGTTACAGGAGCTCCCACCTTCCTGAGCCAGTTCTTGAACGAATCTATGCCCCTCAGGATGAGATCCTCACCCTCTCCTTCGAGGTTGAATATTTTCCTCGCAAACCTTTCAAACTGCGCAGGATTTTCTCTGTACACGTACCTCATCCATGCAGGAAAGACGATTGCCAGACCCGCACCGTGAGCGATGTCGTAAAGGGCACTCAGAGAATGCTCTATTCTATGACAAGCCCATTCTCCGCCTCTTCTTCCAACGGCCATCGTTCCGTTCAGGGCTATGGTCGCACTCCAGGCAAGATTGGCCCTTGCTTCGTAATCATCCGGTTTTTCAAGGAGCCTTTCTGTCATCTTCATGATGGTTCTGATAGTGCCTTCTGCTATCTCGTTTGAGATCTCCGGGCTGCTTCCATCGAAGTAGTACTCGAGGATGTGAGCGATGGCATCCACCGCTCCGTACACCGTTTGCTCTTTTGGAAGTGTGGCCTGAACGGAAGGATCGATGATCGAAACTCTGGGATAGAGGGCCCTCGAACTCACACCATATTTTTCTTTCGTTTTTTCATTCGTTATGACAGCGTTTCCGTTCATCTCTGTTCCTGTAGCAGAGATCGTCAACACATCGAAGACAGGAAGAGCCTCTTTTATCACGTATTTCCCAACGAAGGCATCCCAGATGTCACCCTCGTACAGAATACCAGCTGCCACCGTTTTCGCCGAATCTATCACACTTCCGCCGCCAACACCGAGCACAGCCTCTACCTTCTCTCTTCTTCCAACCTCTATCGCCTCATGAACTTTGGAAAGAACAGGATTCGGCTTGACACCGGAGACCTCCACCCACTCTATTCCATGCTTTCTCAGAGATTCGACCACCTGATCGTAAACCCCATTCCTTTTTATGGATCCTCCACCGTAGAGAAAGAGCACTTTCTTTATTCCGGCATTCTTTATCTCCTCACCTATCTTTGGTATCGTTCCCCTTCCGAAGATGATCTTTGTTGGATTGTGAAAGACAAAATTCTCCATCAATTATCACCTCCTTATTCATATTTTATCATGCCCCTTTCAGTCTCTTTTTGGAAGAATCAGATTCAGAACGATTCCAACGAGTGCAGCAAGTCCGATTCCTTTGAGTTCGACCCTTCCCACCTTCAAAACCGCTCCTCCTATACCGGTTGTGAGCATCAGAGCAGCTATCATGAGGTTTCTGGGTTTGGAGAAATCCACCTGAGCGTTCACCATCGTTCTTACTCCAACCGAGGTGATCATTCCAAAGAGAACAAGACTCACACCACCCATCACAGCCTGAGGTATCGTCTGAAGGATTGCACCGAACTTTGAAACGAACGCAGCGAATATGGCAACGAGAGCAGCTCCCCTCAGAACGGACGGATCGTAGACCCTTGTGAGAGCCAAAACACCCGTGTTTTCGCTGTAGGTGGTGTTCGCAGGACCACCGAGCAAACCGGCAACCGCCGTGGCCAACCCATCTCCGAGAAGAGTCCTGTGAAGTCCTGGCTTGTCAAAGAAGTTCTTTCCCACGACCGCTCCGTTCGTGGTGATATCTCCAAGGTGCTCCATGAAGGTGGCAAGAGTGACAGGAACGATCATGAAAATCGCACCGTAATCGAACTTGGGAAGCATGATCTTTGGTACGTTGAAGAAGGGCGTGCTCAAAACGGCGGTGGTGTCTATCTTTCCCATGAAAAGTCCTGCGATGTAACCAACGAAGACTCCCGTGATCACAGGTATCATGCTGAAAAAGCCTCTGATCACGGTTGAGACGAAGACAACGGTTGATATCACGATGAGAGCGAGAGCCCAGTCACTGGAGGCCATCTGGATAGCAACGGGACTGAGGGTGAGTCCTATCACCATGATCATGCTACCGGTGACGACTGGCGGAAGGAGTTTTTTTATCTTCTCGGGTCCTACGATCTTCACGATCACCGCATAGAGCACGTAGAAGAGCCCTGCCACGAATATTCCACCGGTTGCGTAGGCAAGATCTCCGTACAGTTCCTTAACCGCAAGAATTGGAGCAATGAAGGCAAAACTCGATCCCAGAAAAACAGGGACTATTCCACCGGTTACAAAGTGGAATATGAGGGTACCGATTCCCGCTGTGAGGAGTGCCACAAGAGGATCTAGACCGGTGATCAGTGGAACCAGCACGGTGGCGCCGAACATGGCAACGAAGTGTTGAAGTGCCAGAAGAAACCATCGCCAGCCGCTCACCCTGGTAACCGCTCCCTCAAACTCCATGAAGACACCTCCCGTTTAAAAATAAAGGCTCTTCAAAAGAGCCTTCGATTTCTGTTTTTCAATTTTTCTATTAAAACCAGAGATACGAATTTCAGAACCTGAAAAGGAACCTTTCTTTTGCTGACGGGAGACTGAAAGAACCGATAAAGCCACTCAAGGTTCATTCTCTGAACCCATTCTGGAGCCCTCTTCTTTTTTCCGGAAATGACATCTATGGATCCTCCAACACCCATGGCGAGTCTCACGTTCAGTCGAGGGAAGTTCCTGTGTATCCACTTCTCCTGGCGAGGAACTCCCATTCCCACGAACAGAAGGTCAGTGGATCTTTCATTTATATCCCTCACCACCCTCTCTGATTCTTCCTCTCGAAAGAAGCCGTGGTGGTATCCCGCAACGTTCACACCGGATCTTTTCAGTGAATCGGCGGCTCTTTTGACGATCTCTTCTTTTGAGCCAAGAAGGTAAACCCTCCAACCGGTTTCCTTCGATCTGTCGCAGAGATACTTCATTATCTCGATGCCAGGAAGCCTTTCCGTGTGATTACCTGTGAGGGACTTCATCGCCCAGACTACACCGGATCCATCGGGCACGATCAGATCAGCGGAGTTGATGATATCACGGTATTCTTTGTCTTCCACAGCCTTCAGAAGGATAGAAGCGTTCATGGTGACCACGAAGGTTTTCTTCTTCTCTTCCAACCTTTTTTCGATTTCGTTCAGAAATTCTTCCCTCTTCCCGGAGAGGACCCTCGCTCCAAAAAGTTCGATTTCTTTCACCCTGATTTCCTCCAAAAAAAAGCGGAGGAAAAACCTCCGCCTTCCTCTGGTGCCGAGGGCGGGACTTGAACCCGCACGGGGAAACCCCCACATGATCCTGAGTCATGCGCGTCTGCCAGTTCCGCCACCTCGGCACACCACTCCGTTTGAATAGTTTAGCATTTCAAGGACTCTACGTCAAGAGGTCTCCGTTTTCTTTTCCTGGAGAATCAGCGGCTGAACGATCAGAGTGAAGGTGGCTCCCACACCGATACCGAGCATCATGAGAATCGAAATGTTCTTGAAGAGTGCAAGTTCAGAAAAGAGCAAAACAGCAAATCCACCGATCAAACCGAGCGCGTTCGTGAGAACAGACGGTCCCACGTTTTCGATGACTGGATGAGGATCTTTCAGCCTTCGTTCTTCAGAGGCGATGTGTATCGAGTAATCTACCACAAGTCCCATGAGGATACCGGATGTGATCGAGGTGGAAACATCGAGGTTGATACCGAAAAACACCATGAAAATGAAGTTGAACACCGTTGTGAAGGCAATAGGGATCATCACGCTGAGTGCAGAAAGAAATTTTCGAAAGATGGCAAACACCATGCCAAAGATCATGATGGAAGCAAGAACGATGCTCTGTATCTGTGACCTGAGGATACTATCGTTTATGTCGTTCCATATCAGCACAGAGCCTGCAACGTAGTGTTGCCAGCCTGTTTTCTCAACGATCTCGTTGATCTGCTTTACAACCTCTTTTGCGTGCTCGTATCCCTCTGGAGTGAGATTGACGATGAGTCTTATTCTGTTTCTGTCTCCAACGAAGGTTTTCAAAAAGGGATTGGTCCTAGAAAGAGTGTACATTATCGGAACGGGTATATCGACCGGGAAGACAGCACTGGACACATAACCGCTCTGCTCTATCTTCTCAACCAGATCCCTTATTATTCTGGAATCTGTTCCAACGAAGGGAGAGTCCTTCTCCAGCACCAGATAGAGTGGTTCTCTCATGTTGAATTTGTCCACGATGAGATCGTAAGCTTTTACCGGTTCAGAGTTTTTGCTGAAGTAGGATACCATGTCCGAACCTACCGGAACCCTTGGGAGCAAAAACGGTGACAGACCGGCCATGATCAAAAAAACGATGAGTGCCACCTTTGCCGCCTTTCTTCCCACGTATTTCATCCCAAAGTTTCTGGGAAGCCTCTTTGGAGAGTAATCTCTGAAGAGTTCCACGCCCGAGGTGAAGATCACAAGTACCACAACGGCAAGACCAGAGGAAACCAGGATTCCAAGTTCCCTGAAAGCCCTTATGTCTATGAATATGAAGGACATGAAACCCGCCGCGGTGGTGAGCATCGAAAAGAGGACGGGCTTGAAGATGTGCCTGATCGCCTCTTTTCTGTCTTCGAACCTGAAGAGAGCGTTGTAAAAGTGCAGTCCGTACGCAGAACCGATGATCAGAAGAAAGGAGATGGTCATCACGGTCAGGGTGTTCAGAGTCTTTCCCACAGCGAAGAAAACGGCAAAGACGAAGAAAGTGGACAGAACAGGAACGATCAGAGAAAACAGCGCGGCCCTGAACGACCTGAGTTGGTAGTAGAAGAGAAAAAAGATGACGAGGAACATGAACACAGGATAGACGAGCGTCTGTTTCACAAGTTCTTTGAAAAGCGCACTGTCCAGAACCGGCTCTCCAAAAAGGTAGTTCTTCTCAAAATACTTGGATACAAGAGATTTTATTTCTGGAATCTTCTCCCTCGCGTTCACATCTTTTTTGAATATCACGTTCAAAAGAGCATACCTTCCATCTTTTGTAATGAAACTCTCTGCACTGGGATCATTTAAGATATCTTCTGAAACAGTGCCGTTTTTGAAGTAACTCTCCAGTCTGAAACCAGAAAGCCTTGGAAGGTTCACAGGACTCATCACATTGGAGATGTAACTTTTTCTTTCCAATTCTTCGTGAAGATCGTAAAGCGCCCGTGCGTCTTTGAAGAAGCTCTCAGAACTTTCGACCACGATCACGATGGAAGAACTTCCACCGAAATCCTGGTTCAACCTGAAAAGATTCTTCACGTTCTCGTTGGTGGTCCTTTCGGGGTCTCCGTTGTAGCCGGGAAGGAAGACCTCAGGCCCGGTCTCTATCTTTCCCAGAGAGAAAACCACAACGAAAGAAGCGATGACGAGTACCACGTACACGATCGTGAACACGTACTTCTTCATTCGTCTGATCCCTCCTTTGACAAGGCTTCAACCATCCTCCTGAACCCTTCGCTCACAACCTGAAGATCTTCTTCCGAGAACTTCTCAAGGACCGATCTCACAAGACCGTCAAAATTCTGAAGGATCTTGTCGTACGTTCTTTCTCCTTTCTCAGTCAGTATCACCCTGAAGGTTCTTCTGTCGTCTGGATCCATCTCCCTCGCCACGAGACCCTTTTCTTCCAGAGAATCCACCACGTTCGTAACGTTGCTCTTCGTGGTGGAAAGAAACTCCGCTATCTCCTTCATCTTCTTCGGGCCAAAGAGCGCTATGTACAAAAAAGCGTAGAGTTCTGTCGTTTTCATGTTCGATATCTCTTCATCTGGTGGAAGAAATCTTGAAAACTTCATCACCAGAGAAAAGAGTGTTCGCAGAATTTCCTGTGAGTCCACACTATCACCTCCATTATCTGGACTGTTCATTCAGGAAATAGTTCAATTATTTTACTAAATGGTTCACTTTCCGAACCAAATGATGTAGAATCGTAGTCGGTGGTGAGAATGAGATATTCACTTTTGAAGAATCATCTCTCAAAAGAAGAGGTACCAAAAATCAGAAAGGAACTGATAAAACTCGCCCTGCCGGCAATGGGCGAAAACGTTCTTCAAATGCTCTTCGGCATGGCAGACACAGCCTTTCTGGGGCATTACTCCTGGAAAGCAATGAGCGGTGTGGGACTTTCCAATCAGATCTTCTGGGTGGCCCAGGTTGTTCTCATAGCCGCAAGCATGGGTGTTACCGTCACAGTGGCGAACGCTCTCGGTGCTGGTAACAGACGGACATTGAGAACATTGGCGTGGAACGGTATCTTTCTGGCTCTTTTCACCGGACTTCTCCTCACCGTACTCACGATGTTTTCTGATGGCTTGCTGAACATCTTTCCGAATCTGGAAGATGAGATAAGAGGCGCAGCAAGAGAGTACCTGAAGATCATCCTCTCTGGTTCAATGGGATTTTCCATCATGGCAGTGTTTTCGGCTATGCTTAGAGGTCTGGGTGACACAAGAACCCCCATGATCGTCACAGGTGTTACGAACCTTCTGAACATCTTTCTGGATTACGCGATGATCTTCGGAAAATTCGGTTTTCCTATGTGGGGTGTTCGTGGGGCTGCGATCGCAACCATTCTTTCGAGATTTGTGGGAAGTGCCATTCTTACGTTCGTGATCTTCAGAAAAGAGGATTTCCAGCTCAAAAAAGGTTATGTTTTTCCCACTTGGAACGTTCAAAAGGAAATTCTCCGTGTTGGTTTCCCCACCGCCATTGAAAACTTCGTTTTTTCCACAGGTGTTCTTCTCTTTGCAAACGTTCTCTTGATAGCGGGAGCAGAGGCCTACGCGGGGCACAGAATAGGTATAAATGTGGAGTCACTCTCTTTCATGCCTGCTTTCGGTATCTCAGTTGCCATCACCACTCTAGCTGGAAGATACAACGGGATGGGAAACCGGGATCATGTTCTTGGAGTCATCCGCCAGGGATGGATACTGAGCCTTCTCTTTCAGGTGACGGTGGGCGTTATCATATTCCTTTTCCCAGAGCCCTTGATACGGATCTTCACCAGCGATCCTCAGATAATAGAGATCGCAAAGCTTCCGGTGAAGATAATAGGACTCTTCCAGTTTTTCCTGGCAATGGAGTTCACCATGAACGGAGCGTTGAGGGGAACGGGAAACACCCTCCCACCCATGATCATCACCTTCATCTCCATCTGGACCGTTAGACTCCCCGTTGCTTACGTTATGGTGAAGTACTTCGATCTGGGACTCCTCGGTGCATGGATCGGTATGATCTCAGACATCGTTTTCAGAAGCACGCTGAAACTTGCCTTTTTCCTTTCAGGAAAATGGGAAAAAAGAGCAGCCCTTACAAGAGAAAGGGTAAGAGAACTAAGCTGAAAAGACCGTGCCCCCGTTTTTCACCGTCATGACGACGTTCAGATCCTCATCGAGAAGAACAAGATCTGCTTTCATGCCCTCTTTTATCCTTCCTCTGTCGGCAAGACCAAGCTCCAGACAACTGTTGTAAGAAGACACGATAGCAAGCTCCTTGAGTGAAGCACCTGTGAACCTCTGAAAGTTCTTCACCGCATTTGAAAAGAAAAGGGTGCTTCCAGCGAGCGTGCCGTCTTCCAGACGTGGAACACCCTCCTTCACCTTCACAACGAGATCACCCAGAGTGGTCGTTCCCTCTTTGAGACCTGCTGCGGATATGGAATCAGTGATCAAAATGATACCACTTGCCCCTTTTATCCTGTAAACGAGTTTTACCATCTCCTTTGAAAGGTGCACACCGTCGCAGATGAGCTCCACTTTCACATCGTCCAGCAAAAGTCCCGCGCCTGTGATACCGATTTCTCTGTGATGCAAAATCCTCAGTGCGTTGGGAAAGTGGGTGATTCTCTTCACTCCCTCTCTGTAGAATTTCATGAACTCCTCGAACGTAGCGTTCGAGTGTCCTGCAGACAGAGTGATGCCCCTTCTTAGAAGTTCCAGCAAAATCTCAGAGCCTCTTATCTCGGGTGCGAATGTGAGCATTTTTGCGGGAAAATCGATCTTCTTCAGTTCTTCTTTTGAGGGTGGTCTTATGTACCTTTCTGAGTGGGCCCCCTTCTTTTCCTTGGCAATGTACGGTCCCTCTATATGAACACCGAAGAGTGAAGTTTTCGGATTTTTAAAGATGTAATCTTTTGCTTTTTCCAGGATCTCTTTCATCTTCTCGAGAGAGGTAGAAACGGTGGTTGCAAGAAACGTGGTGACTCCCTGAGAGTAGAGAAACTCTTCCATCTTTTCAAAATCACAGTTCATGGTGTCGGCTCCCATCACGCCATGAATGTGAGGATCGACAAAGCCTGGCATGAGAATCCTCTTAGGAGTGCATTCCCTTTTCCTGATATGGGAGATTATTCCATCACTCACTTCCACATCACCTGTGAACTCTCCATCAACGGGATCAACTATCAAAACACGCTCTAACACCATAGAGAACACCTCATAAAGTGACTGTTTTTTCCAGGTGAGGAGGTCTATCCGGTGAAATTCCACTTGAAAATGCTTTCTGATATCCCAGAATCTGAGCGGGTATCGTCCTCAAAAAGGCAGATCTCCACTCGTTGCTGATTGGAACATCTCCGTCTTCCCCTATCTCTAGAACTGTGGCACCGAGCGACTCCAGTTCCTCTTTAAGGCGTTTCTCCTGATCATCCATTCCACTAACCTTTTGAACGAAGATCAGTACATTCTCATCAACCAGTGCCTTTGGACCGTGTCTGTATTCAAGAGTCGAGTAAGCCTCTGAGAAGGTGAGAGACATCTCTATACACTTCAGAGCAGATTCTAGACTGATTCCGTGAAACTCTGCCATCCCAAGGAAAACAAAGTGTCTGTATCTTTTCAGGTCAATAGCTTCGATTGTCTTCCAAGAAAGATCGAAGAACTTCTCAGAGTAGTCGACAAGCTCCCTGTACGAAGTAACATCCAAACCAGATATTGTATCCACCATGAACATCAAAGAGAGCAGGATCATGTTGAAGGATTTTGTCATCACAACGGCATTTTCTTCTATCGGAAAAACGAGAGGAAAATCGCTTTCTTTCGCTAATTTCGAATCCTCTTCAATTGTGATCCCCACGGTTTTACAACTCATCTTTCTCAGAATGTTGTTCGCCAGTAGCACTTCCGTGGTGTTTCCTGTTCTCGAGAAAAGAAAAGCGAGTTTTCCTTTAATTTCCGGTATCTTCTCAAAGGCCACCTCTCCCGCAGGGAAGGCCTTTGCTCTTATTTTCAAAACCCTCTCGAAGTATCTGGACAGCGTGAGGGCGAGGTTGTAGGAACTCCCACACCCGATGAAAAGAACTTCATCTGAAAGTTTTCTCTCTATCTCCTCGAAAATATCCCTGCTTGGAAAATTTATAACGAAATTTTCAAAAAAGGTCTTCAACTCATGTTTTTGATCGGTAATTTCTTTCAAAGTGAGGCTCATCTTGTTCCCTCCTTCATCAATATTTCACACCACCGGCAATGGCGTTTATTATGTACCTCTGCGCAAGTAGAAACAGAATTATAACAGGCAAAATGGATAGGACTATGCCAGCTGCGGTGTATCTGAAATTCACCTGGAAGGTGCTGTTCAAATATACCAGGGCAACAGCGAGTGGGTATTTGTTTGAATCAGAAAGGACGATGAGAGGCCACAGGAAGTTATCCCACCAGGTAATGACTTGAAAAACAACAAGTGTGGCTATGTCTGGTTTTATCAAAGGAGTTATTATTCGCCACCATATGTAAAGTTCTCCCGCACCATCTATCCTTGCAGCATCTTCGAAACTCTTGGGAATGTTTAAATACGCTTGCCTCATCATAAAGATACCGAACACCGTAACGGCCTGAGGAAGTACGACTCCAAAATAGGTGTTCAACATTCCCAGCTTCCTCAGAGTGAGATAATTGACTATTAGAGTGTTTTGAACAGGTACCATCATCGGTAAAAGTATCAAAAATAGAACGAAATGCTTTCCCCTGAAATCGATTCGCGCAAGAGGGTAAGCCACCATCAAAGAAAAAGTTACGTTCAGAAATGTTCCAAGACCAGCTATTATCAGCGTGTTAAGATAGTAACCTCCTAGATTCACTGTTTTCCAAGCTCCAATGTAATTTGAAAATGTTATAGGATGTGGAAAAAGCGTCGGTGGATACTTATAGACGTTGCCCCCTGCTTCCAGAGATGTCTTTGCTATCCAATAGAAAGGCCAAACAGATAGTAACGCAAAAAACACCAGTATCACATAGGTTAAAATCTTTCTAAATTTAGCCATAATAGCTTTTAAGGCCTCCTTCCCTGAAGATATAGAAATTCAAAAGTGAGAAGGCAATCACGACGAAACTGAACAGAATTGCCGCCGCATTCGAATACCCAAATTGAAGATAACCAAATGCCTTGTTGTATATGAAAAGCCCCATTGTTTCCGTTGCGTGAGCTGGTCCTCCTTTTGTCATAGCATAAATTTCACCAAATACATTCAACGCTGCTATAGATGACATTGTTGAACAAAACAGTATATATGGTTTTAGAAGAGGAATTGTCACCTTGAAAAACACTTGAAATGGTCGAGCTCCATCCACCTTCGCTGCTTCCAACAATTCTCTGGGTATGCTTTGGAGCCCTGCTAGGTATATCACCATGTAATAACCAAATCCTTTCCACATGGTGACGAACATTATAGCAAAGAGAGCCACATTGGGATCTGAGAGAAAAGAAATGGGCTTGTCAGTGATGTGAAGAGATTGAAGCAAAAAGTTTATGAAACCTTTCTCTCTGTACATCCACTGCCAAGTGATGGCCGCAATGGTTATAGGTGTTACAACGGGAAGGAAAATGAGCGTTCTGAAAAGATTCTTTCCTTTTATGGCCTTATCCAATAGAACGGCGAGCATCATTGAGATAATTTGAAGAGGTGGGACAACTAACAGGTACAGCAAACTATTTTTAAAGGCATTCCAGAAAAGAGGATCCTTCAAAAGTTCAAGGTAGTTTCTCAACCCAATGAAAATAGATTCTCCCACCATATCGTACTGGTAGAACGATATCTTTACACCGAATATCAGTGGGTAATATATAAATAAGATCATGAGAAATGTTGGAATGGTAATGAAGAAGAATGTAAGAGTCAACTGTCTTTTTCTCAAACTCAGATGGTGCTTTCTTCTGAGCATTTCTTTCTCTCCTTTCCGAAATAGGGAGGGGAGAATCCCCTCCCCGCTTTCTTACTTCTGCTGGGACTTTATAAGGTATCTCCAGTAATCTGCTGTCTGTTTGAGGGCATCTTCTGGTGTTTTTTGACCCAAGAATACCTGAACAATGGCATCCTTCAATTTATCAAATGCTTCTTTTCTGAATGGTATGTCGTCGTTGTAGAAGGTTATGTACGGGAGGTATTTTGCTCCCATGATCCTTGCTTTGGCAGACAGCGTTCCATCATCTTCGGAGAACCATGGATCGTTAACCGCTGCCTTGAGTGTCGGGAATATGGTCACGAGTTTACAGAAGGCGATTTGATTTTCAAGATTCGCAACAAAAGCAGCGAACTCCGCCGCTTCTTTCGGATTCTTGGAACCCCTTACAATGTTCAGTGTGGAATACCAACCACTCATTCTCACACCTGGTTTTGGAGCCGGGATTGGTGCAACATCAGATTTCTCGTAAATTCCCGGAGCGTTCCATTTGACTCTATCTGCAAACTGAGGTCCCGTGATCAACATGGCAAGTTCGCCGGCCTGATAAAGTTCCGTTGCTCTGGTCCATTCTCCACCTTGAACAAGCTCGCTCGGAATGTACTTCATCTTGTAAAGTGTTGCCCATTTGTTCAAAGTGTGTGCATATTCTAGCCTGTCGAAGAGCACTTCTTTTATTTTGTTGTTTTCGTCTACCGTGTAGAGGTTCAATCCATCCCAGTTGAATATCGCTGATGGATCCTGAAGAATCGTTGGAAGCGTACCGTACTTTCCTGTTTTTTCCTTTATCAGCACAGAGTAGAGCAAGATCTCATCCCAGGTCTTCGGTGGGTACTTGGGATCGAGTCCGGCTTTTTCGAATATCTCCTTGTTGTAGAGAATAACATCAACTGCTGTGTACCAGGGTATTCCATAAATGTGCCCTTTCCACGTAAGGCCTTTCATCATCCCATCGAAGTACTGGTTGATAACTTCTTCAGGAAGAAGCTCATCGACTGGAAACAGAACTTTTTTCTGAGCGAATTCGATCGTCCACTGAGCGTTCAAATTCACAACATCGGGTGGGTTTCCAGAGGAGAAAGCTGCAAGGAGTTTTTGCTGCAGAACATCCCACGGAACATCCTCCCAGACGATATCAATATCAGGATGGAGCGCTTCGTACCTGTCAATGATTCCCTGGATGAAATCCGTGAAGGTTGGTTTCAATGACATGGTCCAGAACACGATCTTCGTTTTCGGAAGAGCTATGGTTACGAGAAGAACACCGAGCAGAACTACCAAGAGTTTCCTCATGAAGAACACCTCCCCAAAAGATGTTCGAAGGATTTATAAACAGAGATGGGCTTTGTCGAATAAGTGATGACAGCATTTCTTCCGGTGAAAAACTTTGCATCAAAGGGATTTCTGACGATGAAATAGATGGTTCTATCCGAAGGTAAATTGAGATGGGCTTTCAAGGCACGATCGTTTTTTGAAGCGTTCACAACAAAATCGAAGATCAGTTCCCCATCGACATTGTCAGGACCCGTTTCTATATCGTATCTGATGACATCTTTTATTTTGAAGAACCTTCTTGCTATCTCTGGTATCAGATCATAATCGCCACCCGTGGTGTCGGCCGGGCTTAAATTCTTGTTCGATGGAACAAGTAGAACAACTTCTACGTCAAGAAGTTCTTTGCTTACACGTGTATACTCTATGGCTCTTTCAGCAACTTCGGTGGATAGTCCAGCGTTGAATCTGTTTTCTATCGTGTTCAGGTAATCACCGACGATCTTTATAGAGCGTTCCATTTTTTCCTTTTCGATCTTTCCATCTTTGACAAGCCTTTTCAGGGCTTCGTAATAAGCGGGAAGATCTCTGAAGTTATCGAGGAGTATCATGTTTCCTCCTGCTTCAATGAAGAGCTTCACAGTCTCTTCGATGGAGAAATTTTCAGATATCGCCTTCATCTCCATTGCATCGCTGAGAACAAGTCCTTTGAAGTTCAACCTTTCTCGAAGTATCTCTGTTATCATCTTTTTCGAGAGAGTTGCTGGCAGATCGTCCACAGCAGTATATTTCACATGTGCCGTCATGACTGCTGTTTTCACACCACTCTGGAAAACTTTTCTGAAAGGCAAAATATCCTCGTTCCACAGCTCCTCGAAAGTTGCGTTGACAGTCGGAAGAAGATAATGAGAATCATCTGTGGTCTTCCCGTGTCCTGGAAAATGCTTGACGCAGGGAATCACTCCTCCTCTGAGATATCCCCTGCACGCCTCTAATCCGTGGGAAGCAACTTTTTCTGGATCCGATCCAAAACTTCTCAAATCCACAACAGCAGAACTCTTTTCTGAGAGTAGATCCAGTACGGGGGCAAAGACCATATTGAAGCCCAGCGTGTTCATGATCCGCCCGGCCATCTCACAGTATCTTCCTGTATAGATCGGATCGAGTTTTCCAGCTGCGAGGTTTCCGGGAAATGAGGGAACGTATTTCAGTACTTCAAGCTGTCCACCTTCATGATCTGAACTCATAATGAACTTTCCTTCCTTGGATAGAAAGTTCATGAAATCAAAGAACAGATATTCTCTGGAAAGAAGTCCGGGATAGATCAAAATACCAGCTGGTCTGTACTTTCGTATTATTTCTTTAGCTTCTTCGTTGAAGTCATCGAAGCCGCAAAAAAACAACTTTCCTAAATCCACATCGATCACTCCCTGCTTATAAGATCTTCTGGGCAAATTCGTAATTTTCCAACATCCTCTTCCAGAAAGCCCTTGCTGCTCCAACCGCAATTGTCCAAAGTCCTCTGCTATCGAAAAGAATCTCAACATCAGAAACGTGTCTTTTTTTCAGGCGATTTAGAAGTTTCTCTTTTAGTTCTTCACGAAAAGCTTCGGAAAAAAGAGCGACGTCTCCTCCAAAGACAACAGTCTCTGGATCGATCAGATAAACCACAAAAGAAGCGACCTCTGAAAGCCGAAAAATGAGATGTGAAAGCGATTCAAGAGACATCGTCTCAAGATTTACCTCATCGAAGGTGAGAGAGTCCTTCAAAATGGATGGAAGTGTGTTCATTTCAAATTCTCCGGAAGCACCAGTTGAGCCCTGGTACAATCTCCCTTCCAACCACAACCCCGCTCCAACACCTACGGGCAAATTCAGATAGTATGGAACGGAGAGTAGAAAATAAACCACATTTCTTCTCTGAAGCGCATATCCAACCACCGCTGCATTGGCATCGTTCAAAATGAGAACTTCCAAGTTCAGGTTTCTGGAGAGTTCTCCTCCCAGATCGAAGTCTTCTATATCGAGTGCTGAAGAGAAGATCACTCTGTTGTTTTCTATGATTCCTGGCATTCCAACGGAAACACCGACAATATTTGGAAACTTCCTTCGAAGAGATCTCACACAATCAATCAATACTGGAACGATTTCTTCCCCGCGAAACGCTTCGTGTTTTTCGACTTCTTCAACAACGTTTCCTTTGGCATCCAACACTGTAACAATCAGCCTGTTTTGCTCAACTCCAATACCGAGGATGAAAAACTTATTTGGATTCACCGTGTACAACGTTGTCTTTCTCCCCCCCTGAATTCCTGGAGGGACCTCTTCTTTTTTCAAAACAAAACCTGACTCCAAAAGAGGTCTGAAGTTTCTGGATACAGTGGAGAGATTGACGGAGAGCTCTTTGCTCATCTCTTTCATGGAGATCTTTTCGTTCTCTATCAAAAGTTTGAGGATTTTGTGTTGTGTAGGAGATATGTTCAAGGATGATCCCTCCCACAATGTTAGTTGCATGCCGCAAGCAACCTCATAATGTATTTTTAAACAAAACGATATCCTTTGTCAAGTTTCAATTCAGTTTTTTTAATGTCGGGAAAAAACAACAGGTGGGAAAAACAAAGGCAGGAAAAACAAAAAAGTGGCTCCCGAAGGAGCCACGTTGTTTTATTGGACCTTCTTGTAGCAGAACCACCAGTCGTAACACTCGTATTCTTTCGATTCCAATCTTTTTCTTGCTTCTTCCACACTGGTGACGGGTGGTACTATCACTGCGTCTTTTATGATATCATTTTCTGGCCAGTTGGCAGGTATGGCAACATTCTTCTCATCGGATACCTGGAAAGCTTTTATAACCCTCAGGATTTCGTCAATGTTTCTACCAACTTCTGGTGGGTAGTATATGATGGCCCTTATTATTCCATTCGGATCCACCACGAAAACGGCGCGCACGGTGTTCGTTCCCTTTTTGGGGTGGATCAGACCGAGCTTTCTGGAGAGTTCCCCGAGGTCATCTGCTATGATCGGGAATTCAATTTCAACACCGAGTTTTTCTTTTATCCATTCAACCCACTTGATGTGTGAGAACACCTGATCGATACTGAGCCCTATGAGTTCCGTGTTCAGCTTTCTGAACTCATCGTACCTCTTCTGGAATGCAAAGAACTCTGTGGTACAAACCGGTGTGAAGTCCGCTGGATGGCTGAAGAGAACGAACCACTTTCCCCTGTAATCATCCGGAAGAACCTTCTTTCCGTGCGTGGTCCTCACTTCCACCCTGGGAAACTCTTCGCCGAGCAAAGGAATCCTACCTTCCATGTTCAGCACCTCCCTGTAAATGTTTGAAATTATTTCAAATTGTCATCCAGATAGTATAATAACCAATCTGTGTTTCTAATCAATTGCGAAAATGTATCAAAAAAGAACGAATATCAATAAGGCGTGGTGTGAATTTTTTCATCGAAGGAGGGCTTGAAAAAAGCGGGGAGGCTTTCCTCCCCGATTTCAGATGGTGCTTTCCAGATTTTTGAGAAATTCCTTGAACTCTTCCAGCCATCGAAGAACCTCGTCTTTCGCCTCGAATTTTTCGTCGTTCCAGAGATTCACACTCCAGTCCTCCAGTATCATCTTCCACTGTTCATCACTGGCTGTACTGTACGCCTTTTCAATGCTCTCAAGGAAGCTTTTCGCATCGTTCAGTATCAGCCTGTAGTGTGCAAAAAATCTCAGGTATCTTTCAAGGACGAGAACTTCTTTGAGCCCAATTAGATCGTTGTAGATTCTTGAGATGATTTCGTTGATCCTGGAAGATTCCAGATTTCTCTGTTTTAAGTAGTCTCCAAATTCATTCAGGTGTTTCAAAAGAAGTTCTTTCCATGGGTTCAGTTTGTAAGTGTAATTTTTCTCGGTTATGAATTTTCTCATCTCCTCAGCGTTTATGGAGAGCCAGTTCTGGTTTTTGAAGTCTTCAAGCATGTCTTTGAAGATTTCTTCGAAACGAGATGAATACTCCTCTCCAAAGTCGCTTCTGAGGTATTCCTTCAGATCGTTCAATATGCTTTCAAACCTTTTTTCAGCAGCATTTTCGTACTCTGGAAGTGATTCCTTTGTCCTTCTGTAGCTTTCTTCGTAGAGTCTCAGGATATCTTCAAAGGCAAAGAGGGCTTCTTGGTGTTCTTTTGAAGACATGTGTTCAAACGGCATCGCATGAAGAAAATCGATCACTCCATCGGGCACTCCCCAGACACCAATTCGGTTCATGTTTTCAACGGCCCAGATTTCCTTCCCGGCGAGATAAAGCAGAAACTCTCTGTTCTTTTCGACAGTCAGAGGCTGTGCTTCGGCGGCCTTCGTGGCGAAGTACCTGTAGATATCCTGCCCCGCAACAGCCTGTCTGAGATCGTAATGCTTCCAGTCAGAGAACCTGTTCCACGCACCGGGAAGATAATGAATGGTGATCTTGGCATAATTTGTGAACTCATCGAAGTATCTTACAGCTAGTTCAGAAAAGGCCTTTTTCATCAGATCGTTTTGAGTCTTTGTAAGTAGAACCTTCATGACCTGATGAAGACCTACGTACCTTGTCGCAAGAGCCCTGTAGGTGTTCCTCTCGTTGAAGGATTTCAGCGAGGAAAGATACAGGGAAACAGAATCGAGAAGGGCCTGGGCGGTGATCAGATTGTCTTCTCCCAAAGAATCGACTACAGAAAGATCTTGATCTTTTAGAAATGAAAGATCAGTTTTCCGGGCATCTGGAAGTATCACCGTCTGGTACTCATCGAAGTTTTGGTTGAAAAACCTTTCATAATCTTCTTTTGTCTTCAGCAAATTTTTCAGCTCATCGACTCTGAATTCACTCACCGCAAGGGCGGCAAGATAAAAATAGGACCTTCCGTAAACCCTGTTGATACGAACGGATCTCAGAAAATTCTCTTTCGCCTTTCTATAAAGTTCCACTCTCTGGTTCAAAAGCTGAGTTCGATAGGATGCGATCTTCTGGATGGTGCTCTGTATATTCTGTTTTTCCTTCTGGATAGTTTCGAGTCTGAGTTTTTCTATCTCCATGTCAGATGGCATCACTGGAAGGTTTTGTTTCATCACGAACTTTTTGAACTCATCGGGTCTCAGGTAACTGTAGCGGCCCGTGAGTGAATTCAGTTCCTCCAGAGCGTTCTTTGCCTGCTGCTCGTAGCTATCCAATTTGGAGAGTTCCTCTTCCACCTTTCTGATAGAAAGATACGCGGCGTTTCCCTGTTTGAAGTACACTTCAGATACGAAGTAGTTCCACTTCAGATACGAAGAGACCACACCGATCAGGATTACAATCGTTCCCAGCGTGATCGCCCATCTTCTCTCAAATCTCATGACCCTTCCACCGTAGAAATAGCCACCAACGGCCATTGAGGCTGCAGCGACCACGAGAAATCCGTTCGGGAGAAGATGGGCTGGAAAACTGAAGGCACTGTGCATCATAAAGGTGATGAAAGAACTGGAGAGGGCGAGAAAGAGAAAAAGGTCATCCCTCGTTTCAACTTTCTTCAATATCCTGAAGAACAGAACACCGAGTGAGAGTGCCAGAAAGACCAGAGAAGCAAGCCCCACGATCCCCATCTCTCCGAGGACCTGAAGGTAATCGTTGTGTGTTCTTTTGAAGTTGTTCCAGCCGTACATCAGCGTTGGATGATCCTCTATCACGTCTCCCATGTAGTTTATCGTGAGAAGCTGGTACGTTCCGATCCCGGTACCGAGTATCTTATGGTCTTTCCACTGATACACAGAGGAAAGCCAGGAAAGAAGACGTTCGTGCCAGGAACTCACCTCTGCCACCGCCTGGATCCTCTCGGCAGGAGAAACCCTACCGTAGCCGTTCAGAGGAGTTGGCACGTTGTAGAGAACGACAAGAGCAATCACAGCGATCACAACGAACGCCGTGAGGGTTCGACTCATATCGGCAACTTCCCTATCTGTTTTTTCCTGACTCTTTTTTCTTCTAAAAACCATGTAGAAGGAAAGGAAGATACCCAAAGATACGATGTTCGCAACATAGAGAGAACGCGTCTGCCCGACAAGAATACCAGAGACCATGAGAAGCGCAGAAACGGAAGCGATCACCTTCACAACGGATGCTTCTTTCTTTCTAAAATCGTTCGACGCTATGAGGTACAGGGCAAGAGGAAGATTCAGAGAAAGAAAGTTAGAAACGAAGTTCACGTTTCCTATGGTTGCCTTCACACTCGCCCTAGAAAAGGGATCACCGATCTTTCCAAGAAAGATATCAACACCACCGTAGAAGTTCAAAAGGGCGTCGAAGGCAACAAAACCAGCCAGAGCCACGCTGACTGTGAGAAACCTTTTTATTCTCTCTTTTGTGACGAAGAAGTTCGAAATGAAAATGGAAATGAAGAACATGAGAAGAACGTAGATCGCTATATCGAAGGAATACCGAAAGTAGACGGGATTTTCACGATAGACGTTTATCGTGGAAAGAAGGGCTGAAACCGAGAAGGCAAAGAAAGCCACATGAGCCGGATTGAACCTGATCTCCAGTTTTTCTCTTCTCAAGATCTTCAGAAGGCTCATGAAAAAGATGACACTCAAAAACACCGTGATGATGGCGTATTTTGGAACACTGAATTCGTACGTTAGTTTTCTTGAAGAAAACAAAGCGATAGTAACATACATCACGTAGAAGAGAATCTCCATACGTTTCCCTCCCGCTCAGTCGTAATAAAAAAGTTTCAAACTCTTGATGAGGATGTACGAGAAAAAAGCGGCGACAACAAGTGAGATGAATCCTGTCACCGTATTTCCCAGCGCCCCAAAACTGAACCCGCACAACAGAGAGTGTATCAAACACATGACAAACAGTGCTTTTCTGACCCCCAGTCTCCGTGAGAGCTTGTCGTACATGTGGTCTCTGTCTCCGGAAACGATTGATCTTTTGTTTCTGAACCGTCTTATCACACTGGTGAAAAAGTCAAGCAGAAAGATCCAGAGAAGAAACACGAATGGTACAAAAGAGTTGAACGAGACGACGCGGTTTTGAGAGATGATCATCGTAGAGAGTAAAACGGCCAGGTGATAGCTCCCGGCATCTCCCATGAAGATCTTTGCCGGCGGGAAGTTGAAGACAAGATATCCCAGCGAAGCACCAAGAAGCGCCAGCGAGAGATCCTTAAAGAAAGTCCCTTTGACCAGAAAGAAGAAAAAGAGAGAAGAAATGGCCACAAGACTTCCACAGAGCCCATCCATTCCATCCATCATGTTCACAGCGTTCATCAGGATCACAACGAAAAAAACCCAGAGTATCGGATACCAGACGCTGTGGAATCCCACGTATCTCCAGACCAGAATCAGAGAAATCCCAAACTCCACAACGAGCCTGAAAAAAGGAGACAGCGAAAACAAGTCATCCAGTAAACCAAGTGTGAGAGCAAGAGACGATGCCAAAAGAACAGCCGTATCTTTCCACAAAAACGGCAGAACGCCGGCGAATATACCAAGCCCCCCGAGATAGGGAACTTCTCTTCCGTGGGGTTTTAACAACCCATTCGGTCTGTCCACGATGTTGAGCTTCTTTGCGAGCCTTCCGAAAAACCAAACCCCAAACATCCCCAGAAGAAAACTCAGAACAAAGGGCATTCCTTCACCTCAGTTTTGTGGTGAAAAGTTTTTTCCCTTCAACAACGGCGTACTCGAAGTTGAACCTTCTCAATTTTGACATGATCTCCTCGATTCCCCGGCCTATGTGCTGCACTTCATGGGCATCTGAACCGATCGTGATGAGTCTTCCACCAAGATCCCAGTACATCTCCAGTATCCAGTAGTCGGGATTGGGCCTTCCGTGTTTGAAAAGCCCCGCGGTGTTCACCTCGAGGATCTTTTCGCGGGTCACAAGAAACCTCAGGATCTTCTCTATCAGATCTCTGTTTGCTTTGAAATCGGCGTTTGCATACCTTGCAGGGTAGTCAAGGTGTGCCAGTGTATGGAATTCCACCCTTTCCATAACGTAAAGCGTTCTTTCCAGATAGTCTCTTGCCAGTTCATCCGGTGGAAGGTTCTCATCGTACCTGTGCACTCCAAGAAGTAGGTAATCGAATCCCTGTGGAAAGATTGCCTCTTTCACACCGTCCCAGCTGATCTCCGCTCCTCTTGGAAGATCGAACTTGTCCATGGTGAGGAAGTACTCTTCCACGTTGAAATCGTGAACGAGTTTGCCGTTCTCGTATTCGTAGTGATCCGTGATGCAGAAATGATTTATTCCGAGTCTTTGCGTCTGAGCGATGATATCTTCCACTTCCGCCTTTCCATCGTAGGAAAACGTGGAGTGAAGGTGCATATCTATCATTGCAATCCCTCCAGGGTCTTCTTCAGGTGAACAAAGATCGGATGAGGTGCTCCCACCTTGCTCTTGTACTCCGGATGGAACTGAACACCGATGAAGAAGGGATGATCTTCTATTTCTATAGCTTCGATGAATTCAGATTTTGCAGAAACAACAAGCTTGTATCCTTCCTCACCGGGTTTCTTGAAGAGCTCCGGAAAGGCTTCTTCGTTCGCTTCGTATCTGTGTCTGTGCCTCTCGTAAACTTCTTCCACCCTACCGTATATCTCGTAAAGTTTTGTGCCTGGAAAGACCTTCACTTTCTGCGCACCAAGCCTCATCGTACCGCCGAGTTTCAGGATCTTTTTTTGTTCCTCCATCAAGTCCACGACGGGGTATGGGGTTTTCGGATCGAACTCTGTAGAATTTGCCTCTCTGTATCCAAGCACATTTCTTGCAAATTCAATGATCATGAGTTGCATGCCAAGACATATTCCAAGAATGGGTTTTTTGTTTTCTCTGGCATACTTTATGGCCTTTATCTTTCCTTCTATACCTCTTCTTCCAAAACCTCCCGGTATGATCAGAGCATCGTACTCGCCCAGAACCTTCGCTACCTCTTCCTCACTCATCTCTTCGAGCATCTGACTGTCCACTATTGTTGGCTTTTCTACACCAGTCAAAAACACAGATTCTATGATGCTCTTGTATGCGTCGTCCGTTCCAAGGTATTTCCCTACCAGCGCTATCCTGTAAGGTTTAAAGGCCTTCGGATAAGACCAACTGAATTCCGCGCCTTTCAGATTCAGTTTCAACTTGGAGGAGATCTTCTCATGCAATCCCATGTCCCTCAGTATCTCCGGGACTTCATAAACATTTTTTGTGTCGGGAAGGTTTATCACGAATTCCCTAGAAACACCTGAAAAGAGGGCAACTTTGTTCATACTGGGAACGTCGAGGGGAAACTCACTTCTCACGATGATCATGTCGGGAGTGATTCCGATCCTTCTGAGAAGTTGAACCGACTGCTGCGTTGGTTTGGTTTTGAACTCGTTTGTAGTTCGAAGGTAAGGAACGTACGTGACATGGGCAAAGAGGAAGTTTTCCCTTCCCTCTTCCATCTGGAGTTCCCTGACAGCTTCCAGAAAGACCTCACCTTCGATGTCACCGACGGTACCTCCGATCTCGACCACAAGGAGCTCTGCCTCGAGAGACCTTATTCTGTCCTTTATCTCCTCTGTGAGATGTGGTACGATCTGGACGGTGTTTCCGAGGTACTTTCCCTGCCTTTCCTTTTCTATAACCCGAAGGTAGACCTGACCTGCCGTCATATTGTTGTGGCGGGTCATGTCTCTTCCGAGGAAACGCTCGTAGTGACCGAGATCCAGATCCGCTTCGTAACCATCTTCGGTAACGAAGACCTCACCATGCTGGTTCGGGTTCATGGTCCCTGCATCCACGTTCAAGTATGGATCGATCTTCAGTACGTTCACATCGACACCGTATTCTTTCATGAGTCTTGCCAGAGAGGCGGAGAATATGCCTTTTCCTATTCCGCTGAGCACTCCACCGGTCACAATAACGTATTTCTTCATCCCATTCCCTCCCTCTTCAGATATGTTATCACCTGAGAAGTAAATTTATTGTTTCTTTCTCATGATCGAGGCCAAAGATTGAAACTTCCTGTGAGATTATGATATAATCATGCCAGATTTTTTGTCGGGAGGTGGTACTTTGAGACGGGTGGTCATAACGGGAATGGGTATCGTAAGTCCTTTTGGTGTTGGGAAAGAAAAGAATCTGGAAGGTCTTAGAGAAACCAAAGTAACGATAGATCGAATATCTTCTTTTGATGCTTCTAACTTGCCCGTTCAAATTGCAGCAGAAGTCAGAGATTTCAAACCGGAAGAGTACATAAATCCAAAACTCGTGAAGAGAACAGATCGGTTCGTTCACTTCGCCCTCGTCAGCACCAAAGAAGCGGTGGAAGAGGCAGGGATAAACTTCGAGCAGTTTTCAGAGAGGACGGCAACGATCATAGGATCCGGAATGGGAGGATTCCTAACACTCGACAGTGAGAACAACAAATTCCTTTCTCAAGGTCCCAGCAGGGTGAGTCCGTTCCTGATTCCAATGATTCTCATCGACATGGCATCCGGTGTCGTTGCAATGGAGTACGGTCTCAAGGGACCGAATTTTTCTTCTGTGAGTGCTTGTGCTTCTTCCCTACACGCGGTGGCACTCGGCACTCTTCTGATAAGGCATGGATACGCAGACGTGGCCGTCGTTGGAGGAACGGAAGCAACGATAGCACCCCTGCCGATCACCGGGTTTGCGAACATGAGGGCGCTCTCAAGAAGAAACGATGACCCCAAACGAGCTTCCCGTCCGTTTGACAGGGACAGAGACGGTTTTGTCATGGGAGAGGGAGGAGCAATCCTTGTCCTTGAAGCGGAAGAAGTTGCAAAATCAAGGGGTGCGAAGATCATAGCAGAGATAAAGGGAATTGGCATGACGGACGATGCGTACCACTTCAGCGCACCGGATCCAGAAGGAAGAGGAGCAGCAGAGGCGATGAAACTGGCTCTGAAAGAATCCGGCCTTTCTGTTGAGGACATAGATTACGTGAACTGTCATGCCACGAGCACACCTGCTGGTGATGAAGCAGAGCTCAAGGCAATAAAGAAGGTGCTGGGGGAACACGTAAAGAACGTAGCCATAAACTCCTCTAAAGCCTTGATAGGACATCTTCTTGGTGCCGCTGGTGCCGCAGAACTCGTCCTTTCGATTCTTCAGATGCAGCACTCTTTTGTGCACGGCATGCCAAACCTTGACAACCCAATTGAGGAGGCAAAGGGAACAGGTCTTGTTGGGAAAGAAAATGTTCAGATGGAAATAAAGAACTTCATGAAGAATTCGTTCGGTTTCGGGGGACACAACGTGTCGATCGTTTTGGGGAGGTATGAACAATGAACATAGACTACGTAAAATCGATCCTTCCACACAGGTATCCTTTCCTTCTGGTGGATGGTGTGATAGAAGAGGGCGAGGATAGAATCGTTGCTTTCAAAAACATCAGTATTTCCGATCCCGTCTTCCAAGGTCACTTTCCAGAATATCCCATATATCCTGGTGTTCTCATCATCGAAGGGCTTGCTCAAACTGCCGGAATTCTTCTCCTGAAAAACCTTGAAGGCATACCACTCTTTCTCGGTATAGACGAGGCACGTTTCAAAAAGGAAGTGCGACCTGGAGATAGACTGATCTACGAGGTGAAGAAGATAGGTGAAAAACTTGGCACAGTTCAGGTAGAAGGTGTGGCAAAGGTTGAAAATACCATCGTAGCTAAGGCCAAACTCTTGCTGGGGGTGAAAAAGAAATGAAGCTGAAAACCAGAGTGACAGAATTACTTGGGATAGAGTATCCCATAATCATGGGTGGAATGGCGTGGGCAGGGACCCCCACCCTCGCAGCAGCGGTGTCCGAAGCAGGAGGACTTGGAATCATCGGATCTGGAGCTATGAAACCCGATGATCTGAGGAAAGCCATTTCTGATCTCAGAGAAAGAACAAACAAACCCTTCGGTGTGAACGTGATTCTCGTTTCACCTTGGGCAGACGATCTCGTCAGAGTTTGTGTGGAGGAAAAGGTGCCCGTGATTACTTTTGGAGCGGGGAACCCTACAAAATACATAAAGGAATTAAAAGAAAACGGCATAAAAGTCATTCCCGTTGTGGCTTCAGACTCTCTTGCAAGAATGGTTGAAAGGGCAGGAGCAGACGCTGTTATAGCGGAGGGAATGGAATCCGGTGGTCATATAGGAGAGGTCACCACCCTTGTTCTCGTGAACAAGGTCTCCAGGAGCGTGAACATTCCCGTAATCGCAGCAGGGGGAATCGCTGATGGAAGAGGAATGGCCGCCGCTTTTGCCCTCGGAGCAGAGGCTGTGCAGATGGGAACAAGATTCGTAGCGAGTGTAGAAAGTGATGTTCACCCTATCTACAAAGAAAAAATTGTCAAAGCTTCTATAAGGGACACGGTGGTGACCGGTGCCAAACTTGGCCACCCCGCACGCGTTCTCAGAACGCCATTTGCCAGGAAAATTCAGGAAATGGAGTTCGAAAACCCGATGCAGGCAGAGGAGATGCTGGTGGGAAGCCTGAGGAGAGCCGTTGTAGAGGGGGATCTGGAGAGAGGTTCTTTCATGATGGGACAAAGCGCCGGCCTGATCGACGAAATAAAACCTGTGAAACAGATCATAGAAGACATCATGAACGAATTTGTGGAGACGGTGAAGAAATTGAGGAGGTGTATTGAAGAATGAGGGAACTTGTAAAGGCTGGGATCTTTACAGCCCTCATTGCGGTTGGAGCATGGATCTCGATTCCGATCGGTCCAGTTCCCTTCACTCTTCAGGTGTTCTTTGTTTTCCTTTCCGCCTACATTCTTGGGAAAAAATACGGTACACTGTCGATTGCAGCGTATGTGTTGCTTGGAGCCATCGGACTTCCCGTCTTTGCGAACTTCAAAGGAGGAGCACAGGTCCTTGTCGGTCCCACCGGTGGGTACCTCTTCGGTTTTATTCTGGGAGGGTTTGTGATCGGTCTTCTTTCTGAGAAGAGAGAGAACTTCGTGTGGTATCTCGTTTCTGGTCTTTCTGGTCTTGGAATCATATACGTGCTCGGTGTGTTCGTTTTGAATTTTTACGTTCACGATATCAAAAAAGCAGTTGCACTCGGATTTGCCCCGTTCATCTGGTTCGATCTGATAAAACTCGTTGTTGCCGCTGTCATAGCTCTCAGGTTGAAAAAACTGGAGGTGAAACGGTGAGGGCGTTCGTCTTTCCCGGACAGGGATCCCAGTACTCCGGAATGGCAAAGGATTTTTCTGTGTACGAATCTTCAGAGGACATATTCGAGAGGGCAAAAAAGGTTCTGGGATTCGACATCACCGAGATCATGAACGGCGATGAAGAGACCCTGAAACTCACAGAAAACGCCCAGCCATCCATTTATATAACGAGTTACATCGCTTACCTCGAACTGGAAAAAAGGGGTATTCTCCCAGATGTCGTTGCGGGTCACAGTCTCGGAGAATACACTGCTCTGGCGGTGGCCGGTGTGTACGATTTCGAGACCGGGCTCTACCTTGTGAGGAAAAGAGGAGAGTACATGTCGCAGGCGCTCGAGCCTGGAAAGGGCACCATGGCAGCCGTTATAGGACTCGATATCGAACAGATAGAAAAGGTAGTGAACTCAATAGATGGAGTGTACGTGGCAAATTACAACTCACACGATCAGGTGGTAATAAGTGGCCTGAAAGAATCTGTTGAAAAAGCGATGGAGCTTTTGAAAGAAAAAGGTGCGCGCCGGATTGTAGAACTCATGGTCTCGAGTCCTTTCCACACACCGTTTCTGGAGTACGCTAGGGAGAAAATGAAAGAAGAGGTGGAAAAGATAGAGTTCAAAAAACCAAGATGGCCCATCGTGATGAACTCTACCGCCAAACCTACAGAAGACCCCGTAGAGATAAAGAAGAACATCATAGAACAAATCACAGGCCCTGTTCTCTGGAAGCAATCGGTGGATACAATGAAAGAGATGGGAGTGAACGAGTTCGTAGAGGTAGGTCCAAAAACCGTTCTCAAGAATCTCTGCAGGAAGATGGGAGTGAACGCAAAGCACTTCACCGAGCTTCTTTCAGAGTGAAAGCACCGTTTGCGAGGATTGGAACCACGTTGTAGAGATCTTCCGTTGTGCAGAAATCGACGTCTTTTTCGAATCCAAGAGATATCAGTCTCTTTGCATGGGAGGAGAATCTTTTGATCTCCTCCCTTATGTTTTTTACAGATTCGAAGTATTTCATAGCCACAAGCGCACCATCCAGAAGATCGTCCCTTTTCAGTCTTTTCACGATCATACCAGCAAGTAAAAAATCTTCCAGAGAAAAACGCCCACTGGTTCCAGCACAGACGACGGTGATGCTTTCCTTTTCTTTCAGGTATTCAACAACCGCAGAAACGTTCAGAAAAGAGGCTGCGATGACGCTGTCACCCTCTACTTTCTCGATTATCTGAGTGCCGTTCGTCGTTGTGAGAACGATCGTTTTCCCAAAGACCAGTTCGCTTTTGTACTCAAGAGGAGAGTTCCCAAGGTCGAACCCCTTCACCTTCTCTGCGTTCCTTTCTCCACACACAAGAACATCCTTTTCCTTCCTTAACAATGCTTCCTCCACCGTTTTTACAGGAACAACCTCTTTTGCACCGTTGGCAAGCGCTGTGACAATAGTACTAGTGGCTCTCAGAACGTCCACGACGACCACCGTTTCATCCTTCACCACAGAACATGGAACCATCACAACATTCACCATTCGACCACCCTCTTCAACATCTCATCGAGATCTTCTGGATTAAAAGGATCGTAGACGGGAAGGTCTGTTTCGAAGGTCCCGTTCAGACACACTCCCCCGATCACCTTTGCATCCGAGAGTGTTTCGATGAGCTTTCTTTCTTCTTCAAAATCAGGTTTTTTTGGAATTTTCGGAAAAGACTCAAAATGGTTTCTTGACGGATCGTGTACCAAGAAGACAACATCGGGATTGCATCCATACAGAAGGCCCAGGGTGACCTGACCGTACGCGGGATGTCTCAGTGCCCCCTGTCCCTCAACAAAGACGATTTCTTTTCCCATCCTCTCGAGCTCCATGATGGTCTTTTCCACCACACCGGAAACGAAATCGGCAGGAATAGCGTCCACAACGTACCCTGCGTCTGCACCTATCAGAATCCCTGTCTGACCTGTGGCCATGAAGGCAGCTTTCATTCCTTTCTGAAGCGCCCTTTCCCAGAGCTGAACGGCGGTTGTCCTTTTTCCAACAACACAGTCTGTTCCAAAAACACCAACGACTTTTATTCTCTTCTGGTATACATCACCAGAAAAGACCCTCAGATCCACCGGTGGAACACGAATATCCAGTATTTTTGCTCCACTTTCCTGAGCCAGTTTCAGAAACTCTGTTTGCTGGGAGATCTTGAAGTGAAGGCCCGATATAACATCTAAACCGTTCGACAAGGCATCTTTCACAAGCTGAGCGACCTTTTCCTCAAGGTAGCCTCCAGGGTTGGACACTCCGATGATCACAACCTTTGCACCGAACTCTTTGATCTTTTCTATCGAGGAAACCACGGGAACATCGAAACGAACCGGCCAAATAAAATCGCTTGCTTTCTTTCCATCGTGTTCTGCGACAACACACACCGGTTTGAAGAGCCTGCTGTGTCTGAGAAGGCCGTAGGTGGTTTTTGCATGGGGTGTTCCCAGCTGCCCCCAGGCTATTATCGCAGCGGGTGTTCCTGGCTGATATAATTTCCAGAGATTCATCGTTTTCCCTCCGTTTTTTTGAAATTCTATCACGGGAGGGACTTTCGTTGAAGATAGCGATCTTTGGTGGCACTTTCTGGGACGTCTTCCTGTTCGGTAAAGATCCACACAAAACAATCATCAGGGAATCTCCAGGTGGGTCGGGCCTTAACGTGGCGTACGGTCTATTCCTTCTTGGACACAGAGTTGATTTTTACTCGAACGTTGGAGAGGACTTTCGAGGAAAACACCTGGTTGATGAACTCAAAAGATCAGGCTTCGATGTTTCTCATATGTCGATTCTTCATGGGAAAACGGGTCTGTTCATAGCCCGCAACGGAAGGCCTCTTGCTGTCGAGATCGGTGTGAACGGAGAAAACATCGTTGTTCCATCCATGATGAACGATTACGATCTTGTCTTTGCAACGGGAGAGGTCACGGAAAAGACCTTGAAAGTCGTGTGTGAAAGATCACAAAACGTAGTGATCGACATCGGCCCCAGAGCACGGATCGACACCAGCGATTTGAAGGCACTCATCATAGGAAACGAGAAAGAATGTTCAAGAATCAGATGTGATGTGGTGAAGATGGGACCAGAGGGTGCAAGATGGCACGATATCCATGTTCCAGGAAACGGAGTATTATTTTCCCATCCGATAGGTCTTGGAGATCTGTTCGATATGGTGTTGATCCACGAGCTTCTGAAAGGAAGGTCTCGCAGAGAAGCTCTGGAAAAAGCGGTGGAATGTTCGCAGATTCTTGGTCAAGAAGGTCCATTGACTCCCTTTGAGAGGATCTCACGTCTCAAATCTTTCTACACGATTCACAAAACGCCTGAAAGTTGCGACAAATCCACCGATGCTTCCCACAACAACGGATATTAAAGCCAGTGCGAAAATAAGATGCGACCCGAGTGAAAGAACGTATCCGAGAGAAGCCACCACCCCGAGGGCAAGAAGCTGTACCAGAAGAACCACCGGTGTGGAAAAGACCTTCGCAGGGTTTGCAAGTTGGCCTGTTTTCTCCCACTTTGAAAGAAAAAGCCCAACCATTGAGACAAAAAGGTAAAGACTCAGACATACGGGAACGAAAGAAAGGTAGAGAAATTGCTTCTGGTAGAAAACAAGAAAGATCACGTAACCTGAAACAACCGTGGTGTTCAGAAAGGATGGAACGAGCACCTTTGAAAGAACGACATCTTTCAATCTGACGGGAAAGATTCTGGGAAGTGGCCAGACCTCCAATTCCTTCCTCCAGAGCATCGCCGTCATCGTCGCGTTGTAGAGTGCGGAAATGCCGGACGCAAAGATCAATCCGAAATCCGCGCTTCCCACGATCGTCATCAAAACTCCAAAGCCCACCGGATAGAAAAGAAAATAAACCATCCTTTCTTCACGAACAAGAGTGATGAAATCTTTCTTGAAGAATCCCCTTCCCGGGAATCTTTTCTCTTTTTGTTCTTCTTTTTTCTCATATGAAACGGGCTCAAAGGCAGCCTTTCGTGATGCCAGATAGAAGAGCAAAAAGGAAAGGACCGCAAGAAGAGTCTCGTGGATCAGGAAGATGGGCCTGTCATGTGAAAGAACAGGATAAGAAAGAACGTTCCACTTCGAAACAAAGAATTTTCCTGCCACAGTGGCAAAGTCTGGAACGTTCACGATCACAAGAAACCCGAAGACGGCAAGAAGTTGTACCACGGAAGAGAGCCGGCGTGCCGCCGATCGATTCAATGCCCTCCCAAAGACTATCGACAGAACAGATCCCAAAAGAATGAGAAAGAAAAGATGCAAAATCCCGGACAGCACTGGAAGGAGGTCTCTGGTGAGAAAAGAAAGCATCAGAAGATTCAGAAACATCGTTATCAAGACAAAAGCCTGGTAAAAAAGAGACATCAGCATCTGATATATGACAATCGTACTTCTTCTGATCGGCAGAGTGAGTAAAAATTCTATCTCTTCCTCCAGAACAAGAGAATGAGAAAGATAGAAAGAAATTCCAAGAAGAAACATCACAGAAAACAGGGTGGTCGAAAACGTCAGGGAGGCAACAAAGACTTCCTCTCCGAACCTGTTCAGCAGTTCTTCAAAGGTCTTTCCCATGAGAGAGTAAAAGAGCACACCCATCATCAGGGCGGTGAAAATCACCGCATACAATCCTTTCTTTCCCCGTGGATTTGCGTACTTCATAAGCACAAAGAGTTCTCTCATATCTCACAACTCCCTGATGATCTCTTCTATTTCCTCGTTTTCCGCCGTGAGTTGAAGGAAGAGGTCCTCCAGTGAAGCTTTTTCCTGCCCAGAGAGTTTTCTGAGCTCTTCCATTGTTCCCTCCACTATGAGTCTTCCCCTGTTTATGATGCCGATCCTGTCGCACATCTTCTCTGCAATCTCCAAGATGTGGGTGGTGAGGAATATCGTGGCACCTTCGTCTGCATACTTCCTCAAAAGAAGTTTCAAAATTTTGGCACTCTTTGCATCGAGCCCCACCGTTGGTTCATCCAAAAAGATCACCCTGGGCCTTCTCATGAAAACACCGACCAGCATGAGCTTTTGTTTCATTCCATGAGACATCTCGCTCACTCTTTTTCCAAGGTAATCCACCTTGAAAGCCTCACAGAGCTCTGCTATCCTTTTGCTCACCTCTTTTTCGTTGAGGCCGTATATCTCCATGATGAAATCCAGAAACTCTTTTCCGGTCAGCTGAGAGTAGATCTTCGGCTCGTCCGGAACGACCCCGATGCTTTTTTTTATTTCCATCTCGTGTGTCTTCATGTTCATTCCGAGGATCTCTATCTCACCCTCGGTTGGTTTCAAAACACCCGTGAGCATCTTTATGGTGGTCGTTTTCCCTGCACCGTTTGGTCCCAGAAAGCCGTATATCTCACCAGGCCTCACCACAAGATCGACATGATCGACGGCGACGAAATCTCCGAATTTTCTGGTCAACCCTTTTGCAACTATCAAAAATATCAGCTCCCTTCCTTCACAACCCATCTACCGCTCACGAGTTTTACTCCCAGATAAACGAAGGGAGTGTCGATAGCGGCGATGATCAATTTCACCGCGTACTGAGAGAAGACCATCTGGGAGAGTGCAGTTCCAGGAACCGTTCCGGCGAAGGCCAGAGTGATGAACACAAGGGTATCTATGAACTGGGAGACCATCGTGGAAAGGTTGTTTCTGAGCCACAGGTGTGATCCCCTGGTGACCTTCTTCCAGAAGTGAAAGGCCCAGACATCGTGGGACTGAGAGAGAACGTACGCGAGGATACTCGCAAGAACGATCCTCGGTGTGGCACCGAACACCTTCACAAACGCTTCGTTTTCTTCGAAGATGGAGGCGGGAGGATAGAGAGCGGCGATCTGCGAGTAGATTACAAGGATCAGAGAGGTGAAAAAGCCGGTCCACACCACCTTCTGTGCGGTTCTTTTCCCGTAAACCTCCGAAACGATGTCCGTTACAGCGAACGTGATGGGATAGCATAGAACTGCCACAGGAACGAGGAAAGGACCTATGTTCACAAGTTTTCCTGCGATCACGTTTGAGATGGTCAGGGCAGAAACGAAAATTCCTGTCAGGAGTATCAATCTTTCATTCAACTTTTCCATTCCCTCTTCCCTCCAGTGAACCTATCTGCGTCGTTGTCTTTATTCCGCCTCTTATGTTGTATATCACGGTGACTCTCAGACGGTCCGTTTTCAAAAGGCTCTTCAGGTCTTCGTATATTCTCTTCGTTGCCTCTTCCTGGTATATTCCCACGTTCCTGAAACTCACAAAGTAGTACTTCAGGGACTTCAGCTCAACGATCTTTCCACCGTCGGGATAGTATTCTATGATCACCTTGCCTATGTCTGGAAGACCGGAGAAGGGGCACACGGCGGAGAACTCTTCGGTTTCGATCCTGATGTACTCCTCTTTCCCATCGAAATCTATGGCCTCCAGAAAGTCCGTTCTTATCGCATCGTGCCCTTTGAAATCAAAGATCCTTCCCTCCGCCTTCGGCATATTCTCCCTCCCTCACCATGAGTTTTATCTTCTCCAGAACCTCCTTTGGATTTCTTCCAAAAACCCTTATCATCGCTTCCTTTCCCCACCATCCTTCATCATATACCACATCCGGTGGTGCGTTCAACTCCGAGATCGCCTGCTCTATCATCCACACCATGGACTGACCCTCTCTTTCTCTGATCTCTTCCGGCTCTTTCGATCTGTCGTAATGATAGACTTTCAATCCTTTTTTCCTTGCCCTCTCCACGTACTCTTTTCTGTATCTCACGTTCACCGTGCATCTCATGTACGGATGGAACCGCATCATGGTGATCGTCATCCGTGCGGTATGGGACCTGTCTCTGAAGGAAGCGCAGGATACAGCCACCGCCTTTCCTTCCTTGAGCCTGATCCTTCCCGGGAACTTTCCCACCTCGTACTCACTCTGCGCCCACGGCAGAGCGTAGGAGATGTTCTGCCCAACCTCGGGTACCGTGGAGGGGCCTATCTCAAGGAATTCCGGGAGGATCTCGTCCAGCGTGTTGAGAACGTCGTGTTTGTGCCAGTCACGAAGAAGCTTTTCCGTCTCCACCACACCTGAAGACCTCTCGAGGATCTTTCTGAGAAGTTCCGTGGCGGATCTGATCGCCTCTTCTACAGGATAGTTCATCGCAAGAAAGCCGGCAATCGCACTGGAGAAGGCACAGCCTGTTCCGTGAAACTCTCCGGGTATCCTGGGGGTTTCGATGACAAGATCCCTGTACCTCACCTTTATCCTGTCATCTTTCTCATGCCCGCCGGTGATGATGAAGTTTTCCTGCTCACCCACCTTTTCTGCTTCCTCGCTGTTCAGCACAACGTAGTTGGCGTATCCTGTGAACTTTCTCACTTCGTCCGGGTCCTGAAACTTGAAACCCGAAGAAGACTCAAGCACAACGTTCCACACGATCGTTGAATCCGAAAACATCTCCCTCAGATTCTTCACCACTTCAGGACGGACAAGACCCACCTTTATCACACGTGGCGGGGTGAGCACCTCGATTTCCTTTTTCATCTCTTCCCAGTTCCTGAAACCCACAGAGAAAACCTTCTCTTCGTTCTGAACGGTCAGGGCAGATATCACACCGTGGACCCTTATTCCGAGTGCGGACAGAATCTTCACGTCCTGAAGCATTCCTGCTCCTCCAGAAGGGTCAAATCCCGATACCACAAGAACCATCACAGATCCCTCCAGTACTCGAGAAGTTCTTCCAAGCCCTCATCGCACTCCGGAGTCGGTTCTATGACAAAATCAACATCCATGTCTTTTATGAATTCCAAAATCTCGAAGAAGTTCTTCGACTCACCCCAGGGGGCATGGTGGCACCTTCTGTAAGTTTCAAAGTCAGCGTAGTATATGTGAAACTCCTCGATCAGATCTGAAAGCTCCTCGATGAATTTCACAGGAGAAAAGTGGTAGATCTCAGCGTCGAGAAGAAGGTGTCCCACGTCGATACACATCCTGCAACCTGTGTTTTCAAGAAAGGATCTATAGTCCTTTGCGGAGTGAAAATGGTCGTTTCCATAAACATTCTCCACCCTAGTTTTGACGAGGGTTGAAAGTTCAGAAAATTCCCTTTCCACTTCTTCGTATATAGAAAGCCAGTTTTCTCTCTGAAGAGCATTTGGAAAGTGAACAACCACGTAATCGGCTCCAATCTTCTTCGAAAGCTCAGCGCACCTTTTGTTCACGAAGAACGTGTCTTTCCTTTTTTCTTCGTTCAGTGAGGTGGGATTTGGATGATGGTCGATGTATCTGTAAACGAAAGGAGCATGAATTCCAAAATGTTTGCCTGAAAAGAAGTGGAGGACATGTCCCAGGTCCTCCAGTTTGAAAAAACCCAGTTCGTACACATCGGCCTGTGGAAGAGTTTCTAGGAGATCTGGTCTGCTCCTTATGATGCTTGTAGAAACGCCTTTTCTCAAGAGAACTCCTCCGCTATCTTTATTGCACAGAAGGGTCCACACATGGAACAACCCTTGTCGGGATATGGCCTTTCCTCGTACTTTTTCCTTGCGATGTCCTTCCCCAGTGAGAGATCGAACATCGTTTCCCAATCGAAATTCTTCCGTGCGAGTGCCATGCGTTTTTCCAGTTCCCAGGCTTTTCTGTTTCCACGTGCAACGTCCGCCACGACCGCTGCTATCTTAGATGCTATCACACCTTCTCTCACATCCTCAACATCTGGAAGGGAAATGTGTTCCGATGGAGTAACATAGCAGAGAAAATCCGCACCGTAGTAGCCGGCAAGAGCCCCTCCGATCGCACAGGCTATGTGGTCGTATCCCGTTGCCCTGTCGGTGGGAAGGGGACCCAGGAGAAAGATGGGGGCACCTTTTCCCACTTTCTTCATAAGTTTCACGTTCATCTCCACTTCGTTCAGTGGAACATGGCCGGGTCCTTCCAGCATCACCTGGACTCCCTTTTCTCTTGCTCTCTCAACGAGTTCTCCCATCACGAAGAGTTCTTCGAACTGCTGGGAGTCACTCGCATCCACCACCGCTCCCGGCCTCATTCCGTCACCGAGGCTCAGGGTGATATCGTACTCTTTTGCTATGTCCAGAAGTTCATCGAAGTGTTCGTAGAACGGATTTTCCTTGTTGTTCTTGATCATCCATCCAGCGATAATTGCTCCTCCCCTGCTCACGATCTTCAGGATCCTTTTTGAACTTTTCACCCTCTCGAGGACTCTTTTCGTCACACCCACGTGTATTGTCATAAAATCTATACCGTCCTCAGCGTGTGCGATCACCATATCGAAAAAGTCCTTTTCCGAGAAATCCACCACGTTCTTTTTCATCTGATAGCTCTTCACGGCAGAGTCGTAGATAGGAACAGATCCAACGGGGACGGGAGACATTTCCACGATCGCCCTTCTGATCTCTCTCAGATCCCCCCACGTGGAGAGGACCATGAGAGAATCGGCACCGTACTCTATCGCTACCTTCGCTTTCTCTTTCTCCTCCTCAAGAGAAGAAAAACCCTGAGAAGTTCCTATGTTTGCGTTCACCTTCACGGTGAAACCTTCTCCCACTATCATGGGCTTGCTCACTCTGTGGAGTTTGTTCTTTGGAAGAACAGCCCTTCCTTCTGCGATCTTTTTCCGAACTTCTTCCACATCCACACCTTCGTACTCGGCGACTTTCTTCATCTCTTCGGAAACGATTCCTTTTCGTGCCATCTCCATTTGGGTCATGATCTCACCCCAGCCTTTCACTTATCAACTTCGCAACCTTCTGACCGGACAGAACCATACCCCCAAAGATCGGTCCCATTCTGGGACCGCCGTAGACAGCGCATACTGCCATTCCAGAAACGAGAAGTCCTGGAAAGATCTCTCCGGTGTTTTCCACAACGAACTTCTCTGCTTCATCGGCATCCATGGGAAACTCTGTTTTCATCTCGACGAGTCCACGCTTTGCAAGAAGAGATACCACGTTCGCAGGATGTCCCGTCCCATCCACAGTGAAGGAAGCCTTTATCGTGATGGGATCAACGTGGAGTCCCAGCCTCACCGTGGGCCCCCAGTTCACCACAACACCACACACCCTATCGTTTTGAACGGCAACATCCTCCACAGAAACGTTGTTGAAAAGTAAGGCACCTGCCTTTGTTGCTCTGTAAAGAAGACCAGAAGCAAAGTGAACAGAATCCACCACGATGTGATCTTCTCTCAAGGTGTAATTGATCTCGAGCTCTTTTAAAAAGTCTTCAAGTTCTTTCTCCAGTACGATTTCGTTGAACATCATTCCGCCGCCCCAGATGCCTCCACCTGGAACGTTTCTTTCCTCGAAAACCGCTACTCTGAAACCCTTCTTTGCCAGTTCATACGCTGCTGTGAGTCCGCTTGGACCTGCTCCAACGATGGCAACATCCAGTTCTAAACTGTTTCTGAGTTTTTCAAAGTACCTCTCAACGATGAGTCTGGAAATCAGAACATCTTTCATGAAGACACCTCCCTTATAAAAATAAAATCCTCCGCACATGGCGGAGGGGTTTTTTCTTTTCCTTCCCCATTCCCTCCGCCGGTATTACCCGGATCAGGTTCTAGGGGTCGAGGACTTCCGTCCTCCTCTCAGCCCCGGAATAGGAGCTCCCCCTGGGGAAGGGTCTTATTTGACTTTTTACAGTGAGATTCTAATACATACTTTTGTGGTAAAATTTAAGTGGACGTTTCATTTTCAAAAGAATTCAATGGAGGTGAGAGAAAATGGCAGATCAGTACCACGAACCGGTTTCTGAACTCACAGGAAAAGACAGAGATTTCGTCAGAGCTCTCAATAGCTTGAAGGAGGAGATAGAGGCGGTTGCCTGGTACCATCAAAGAGTTGCAACCACGGAAGATGAAACCGTGAGGAAGATATTGGAACACAACAGAAACGAAGAGATGGAACATGCGGCGATGCTTCTTGAGTGGTTGAGAAGAAACATGCCGGGTTGGGACGAGGCACTCAGAACCTATCTGTTCACAGACAGGCCGATTACGGAGATAGAAGAGGAAACCTCCAGTGACTCCTCTACAGGCGGGGATCTCGGTATAAGAAAGATTTGAAAGGGGTGAAATCATGGAATTTCTGAAAAGATCATTTGCTCCTCTGACAGAAAGACAATGGCAGGAAATAGACAAAAGAGCAAGGGAGATATTCAAAACACAACTCTATGGAAGAAGATTCATCGATGTAGAAGGTCCTTACGGCTGGGAGTACGCTGCTCATCCGCTTGGAGAGGTTGAAGTGCTTTCAGAGGAGAATGAAGCCGTGAAATGGGGGCTGAGAAAATCCCTTCCACTGATCGAGTTGAGAGCGACATTTACCCTCAAGCTGTGGGAACTCGACAATCTAGAGAGGGGAAAAGAAAACATAGATCTCTCCAGTTTGGAAGAGACCGTGAGAAAGGTGGCAGAGTTCGAAGATGAAGTGATATTCGAGGGGTGCGAAAAGTCCGGCGTGAAAGGCCTTCTTTCCTTCAAAGAGGAACGAAAGATCCAGTCTGGGAATTCTTCAAAGGACCTTCTTGAATCTCTGGTGAGGGCTCTTTCGACGTTCTCGAAAGACGGTATAGATGGTCCCTACACCCTCGTCATAAACACTGACAGATGGATCAACTTCCTGAAGGAAGAGACTGGGTACTATCCCCTCGAAAAAAGGGTGACGGAACTTCTCGGAGGAAGAGTCATCACCACACCCAGAATCGAAGACGCTCTTGTTGTATCCGAACGAGGAGGAGATTTCAAGCTGATTCTTGGACAGGATCTGTCGATAGGCTACGAAGACAGGGAAAAAGACAGCGTAAGGCTCTTTGTGACGGAGACGTTCACTTTCTACGTGGTCAATCCTGAAGCGATGGTGTATCTAGCATTCTGAACTGAAAGTTCAAGTGGGGATAGTGGATGATGTCCCCACTTTCTTTCATTTTTCATTGGTGAAATGAACTGGAGAACTAAATTACCACGATATTTCCCCTCGTCCATATTCCTGTTACCTTTCCAACACTCCCCACCACTCCAAGTACATGATCGTTCTTCTTCACTGCTCTCAGAAAGCCTGGAAAGTCTTCTGGCCATTTCACCGTTTCATCGAATCTTTTGATCAGATCTTCTGCCGTCTCTTCGGTTCTTGCCATCACAACGCATCCTCTGCCATCTTCAAAATCTTCGAAGATGAGAAAAGCAGGAGTCAAGGACGGATCTATCCTGATTGTCAGATCTTTTGAGTAACGAAGTGTGAGAGGACTGGTCAGTTTCAGGAACACCTTTCCGTCTCTTTCCAGGATGAATTCGTCCAGTGTGTTCATCAGATCTTCTCCGATTTCCTGAACGCTCTTTGCAGAGAAATCGATATCTGGCAGCTTCCCTGTGTATTCCCTTCCGATCATCAGAGAGCATCCTCCAAGATCGAACCTTCTGAACCGTGATGTTCCCAGGATAGGCTCTCCGATCTGAACTCTCATTTCTTTCACCTCCTTCTGAAAAACAAAGGGGCCGACCTTCTGGCCGGCCCCTCGATTTCTGCTCAGCGGTCACGCAGAAACCCCCGGTCCGCTGAAGGGCCGGCTCTTTGGTGTAGTGCACATTATCATATCACTTAGAATTCCTTGCTCGAAGAGTACGAAACTGTACACGTTCTCACCTCACGAAATTACGATACCACTCTACTGTTAAAATCATGTTGCTTCTTTCATTAAATTCATGATCTCACCTTCGTCGGCCTCGAACACACCTATCGCCCAGTCGGAGACACCACCTATCCATATCACCTTTCCTTCGTATACCACAAGTCCACAGCCGAATATCACCCTGATCCTGTCACCGTACTCTTCGATCACGCCTTTTGGTGAGAGAACGTAGTTCGTTGTTCCAAGGAGTTTCCCCCTGCTGTCCACAAGTGCCAGACCGTTTTTGTAGGTGAGGTCTTTGAGAACCGCATGCCAGCCTATGAGGTAACCTTTCTTCACTTTGATAGCGTTGGTGGACCATCCGACCTTCGTTTCCCATTCTTCGGGGAAGAAGACCGGGTCCAGACTGTAGAGATCTATGGAATCTCCTTCCATCCTTCCACGCCAGCAGACTTTGGTGTCTCCCACCGTTATTCTGGTCAGTATCACGTTCGATTCCACAAAAGAACTGTCCTTCATCGAAACGGGGATGAAATCACCGAGCGTGCTTCTTATGGAGATGTATTTCTTTTCCAGAAGATTCAGATCTTCATCCAAAACAGCGTAAGCAAGAAAGTCCGTGTGCGGTTTCCCTTCCTGCGACCAGTCTTTGTATCCTTTTGCCGTGTACAGTATCTCGAACTGGGAGTCTCTGAAAAAGACCCTTGGATCTTCGCAGCCGAGGAACTCCTGAATGTCTCGTGGCCAGAAAACGACCTCCATCTCTATGGGTCTTTTCACTTCTTTGCTGAGCAGTTCATCGATGTCCACCACGAAGTGGCCAATCGACGACACGTACTTGTAGTAATCGAATATCACCCTCGGAAACACATGGAGGCTCTTTCCCACGAGGACTGCTCCCGGGTTGAAAACGGCAACGGGTTGTCTGGGGTAGTTCGTGAGAACGAAATCTTTGGGAAAGAAGTAGGTCACCCTTCTGAAAATGTCGATCGTTTCGTCTTTTCTCAGCGATCTTTTATGAAAAAGGAGTTTTCTTAAAATCTCCTCTGCCATGCCCCACTCCCCCACGAGTGAAGGGGCATCTTGCCCTTTCACACAAGTTGATCCAGTGTTTTTCCAGAGTAAAGCTCTCCTGCGATCCTCACCAGTTTCACGTTCAAGCCTGCTTGCTGATAGAGGGAGAAGAAAAGGATCCGCTCCATCTGCTCCTTACTCATAACGGGAGTGCTACCGTTGGACAGAGAGCGCTGCACCGGATGGTTCGGATAAACTGGATTGTATCCGACACCATCTACTCTCAAACTACCACCTCCCCGAATCTTTTATCGGAAAGATCGCCCGGTCTTTTATCCTGAAAGACGTTCAAGTTCCATCTCTATCTCTTCGTAAACAGGCTCTTTCCCTGGATCGTCGGACACCCATGAATAGACGATCGTTCCGTTACCGTCCACGATGAAGACTGCCCTTTTTGCAACGGTGTAGCCAGGAATACCCAGGAAGTTCTCGTGTACTCCTCCGTATTGAGATGCCATCTTTCCACCGAAATCAGAGAGAAGGTCGAACGTGATACGGTTCTTCTCCGCAAAAGCCTTGTTTGCGAAGGGACTGTCCACACTGATACCAAGAACAACCGCGTTGAATCTGTTAAACTTGGAGAGGGAATCCCTGAACGTGCACAATTCCTTTTCACAGACACTCGTGAACGCACCGGGATAGAAAACGAGAACCACGTTTTTTCCTGAATAGTCTGAAAGTCTCACTCTTTTCAATTCTGTGTTCACCAGTTCAAAATCGATCGCCTTATCACCAGATTTCAACATGAAGACCACCTCCACTTAGGTAAAACTTATACACTGATATACATTGATATTCTACCACAAGAGGGATACAGAATGAAATACGAAAAAATCGCCTTTTTCAGATTCTTCGGTAGATTGAACGATTTCTTCAAAGACAACGAAAGAGTGAAAATTCACCACTTCACAGGATTTCAAACGGTGAAGGACAGAATAGAGGCACTGGGGGTGCCACACGTTGAAGTGAGTTTTATCACACTGAACGGAAAACCTGTCGATTTCGATCACATGGTGGAAGATGGTGAATTTTTCTGCGTGTATCCTGAGTTTAAGACGATAGAGATTCCTTCAGAATGGCTTGTCACCCCAAGGTACGAAGGTGAACCCCGTTTTGTTCTCGACATCCACCTTGGAAAGCTCGCCAGGTTCCTCAGAATGCTTGGCTTTTACGCCTTCTTCGGTGAAGAAGACGACGAAAAACTCTGCAGGAAGGCAGTTCAAGAGAATGCCATACTCTTGTCCCGCGATGTAGGTCTGCTGAAGAGAAAAGAACTCGTCTTCGGCTACTATGTGAGAAACACCGACCCGAAGAAACAACTGATGGAAGTGGTGGAAAGGTACGATCTGAAGAGATGGATGAAGCCATTCACAAGATGCATCGAATGCAACACAGAATTCGAAGAAGTCCCAAAAGAGAGTGTGAAAGACAGAGTTCCTCCAAAAGTTTACAAGCTCTTCGATGAATTCGTGCGCTGTCCAAACTGTGGAAGGGTCTACTGGAAAGGCTCACACTACGATCACATGGTGGAGTTCATAAAGAAAAATCTGAATTGATTTTCAATTTGTTACAAATTTGTATTTTAAAGAAAACATGATATAATTTTACCCAAGATTTTTCAAGGGGGTGTTATTATGAGAAGGCTGATTCTGTTATTTGTAATCGTAGGTGCCATGATTCTTTTTGTGGGAACAAGCTGTGAATCAAGGGTACAGGTTCCCGTTCCCCTTCCCGAAGTGAAGGTGGAGGTACCAGAAGTGGAACTTGGTTTCAAAGTGGTAAAACCAACAGGAACAGAAGATCTCTTCGAAGACTTCGAATCGTACGGTCAAGGAGAAGTGGCCCCCTTTGGACCATGGAAAGTTCTTGAAGGATTTAATGCTCCTCACGTTGAAGAGGGAGTTCAAGCAGACAAAACTATCGGGAAGGTCCTCAGAGCAGATATAGGCCGGGGGATTTTCACTCTGGGTGAGTGGACGAATCTCACACTCGAGTGTAATTTGAAAAGAGAAGGCTCAGCAGAAGGAAGAGTGTACTTCAGGCTCTCCGAAGATGGAAAGAAAGGTTTCTACGTATCTTTCTCAGAGTACGGTGTGGCCCTTCACAAGTTCGCAGGAAGCATAGACATGAAGATAGCAGAAAACAAGGGTGTTAAATTGAGTGGCGACTGGATGTATTTGAAAATCCTTGCAGAAGGAGAAAGGATCGAAGTTTTTCTGAACGGAAAAAAGGTCATCGATGTTACTGACTCCGACGTCTTCTCAGGAGGAATAGGAATGGCAACAACCTTCCAGACCGTCTTCTTCGACAATGTAAGAGTCGAAACCATCGAATAAAAAAGAAGGGGCTCTGCCCCTTCATTTCTGTTCTTGAACCGTCTGCTCTTCTACAAAAGTAGGTTTTCTCTTTACCTTCTTTATCACGTAGAACTCGAGTTCATCTCCTTCCTGTATGTCGTCGAAGCCCGCAAATTTTATACCGCATTCCTGTGGTGCTTCAACGACATTCACGTCTTCTTTGTAATGCTTTAGGCTCTCTATCTTTCCTTCAAAAACAAGTTGGCCGTTTCTGTAGATTCTCACAAAACCATCTTTGTCTGCCTTTCCATCCAGCATCTGAACACCGGCAACTTTTCCAACCTTTGAGATCTTGAAGACCTTTTTTATCTCTCCATGTCCGATCACTTCTTCCACTTCTTCGGGCTCCAGCATTCCCTCCAACGCTAGTTTCAGATCGTCAACGAGTTTGTAGATGATGGAGTACGTCCTCACGTCAACTCCTTCCTGCTCTGCAAGTATCCTGGCCTTGTTGTTCACCTTCACCTTGAAACCGAGTATCACACCGTCCACGGCTGCAGCCAGCATGACGTCGCTGGTGCTGATCTCACCAACTCCAGCATGGACGATGTTCAGCTCTATCTCCCTGGACTGGAGTTTGTTTATGGCGTTCCTCAGTGCCGCAACCGAACCGTAGGTGTCTGCTTTCAGAATGAGGTTCAGGATCTTTTTGTCTTTTTCCTGCATCATCTTCATGAGTTCTTCCAGGTTTACGTGCTTTTTCGTCTGTTTTTGAGACTCCAACTTTTCCAGTCTTTTTTCAACGATACTTTTCGCCTTTTCCACACTTTCCACCACGTAAACGTTCGAGTGAACGTCCGGTATGTCCTCGAATCCAAGGATCATAACGGGCTGAGACGGGAGTGCCTCCTTTATAGGTCTTATCCTGTCGTCGAACAGGTTTCTCACCTTTCCGTAGGTGTTGGAAGCCACGACGGCGTCTCCCACTCTCAGAACACCGTCTTTCACTATCACACTTGCAACAGGTCCCATCTTCTTGTCCAGTTTGGACTCTATTATCACCGCCCTTGCGGGTCCTTCAGGATAACACTTGATCTCGTTCATTTCTGCAACGAGGAGAATCATCTCGAGGAGCTCATCCACTCCCTGTCCGGTCCTCGCTGAGATGGGAACAACGATCGTATCGCCACCCCATTCTTCCGGGATGAGACCGAGTTTTTCCACGAGTTCCTGTTTTGTCTTCTCCACATTCGCATTCGGCTTGTCTATCTTGTTTATCGCGACTATGATGGGAACGTTCGCCGCCTTTGCATGGTTGTACGCTTCTATCGTCTGGGGCATCACTCCGTCGTCAGCAGCGACAACAAGTACAACGATGTCCGTCGCCTGGGCACCCCTTGCTCTCATCTCTGTGAAGAGTTCGTGCCCCGGTGTATCTATGAACGTGATCTTCTTTCCGTTCACTTCCACCTGATATGCACCTATGGACTGGGTTATACCACCTTCTTCTTTTTCGGCAACCCTTGTAGACCTGATCCTGTCAAGAAGCGTTGTCTTTCCGTGATCGACGTGCCCCATCACCGTCACAACGGGAGGTCTTGGCACCAGTTTGTCCTTCTCTTTCTCGTAGAGCTCCTGGTACTTCTTCTCCAGAAGTTCGAATTCATCGATTTCTTCTTCAATTCTTCTCTCTTCCTCCAGTTCCACTTCCACCTTGTATTCTTTCAGGATCTGATCTACCTCTTCGAGTTTTAAGATTTGACCCGGCCTCAGTGCGATGCCCCTTTTTACGAACATATCCTGTATGATCTTGTTCTGAGGGACACCTATTTTTTCAGCGATTATGTCGAGTTTTAACTCGTCCGGTTTTAATGTGATTTTTCTCCTCTTTTTCTTTTCAACGACTTCCTTTTCTATCTCTTCGTCACTTTCTCTCTTTGGTTTTGAAGGCTGCTTTGATTTCTTTCCCCTGTCTTCTTCCAGCAGATCTATGATGATGTTCGCGATCTCCTCATCCACAAAACTCATGTGGTTTTTCACACTGACGCCGAGTTCTTCCAGTTCTTGAAGGAGTTCTTTCGGAGACATGTTGAGTTTTTTCGCCAGTTCATAGACTCTCAATCTGGCCACTTCTATCACCTCACCTCGTCTATTTTACCACCTTTTCTATAGCCTCTATCAGGTTGTCTTCTTCCAGGCCTATCACGGAAACACCGGGTTTGTCCAGAAGCCTCCCCAGTTCTTCTTTGGTGAACATGACGATGTAGGGAACGTTTCTGTTCTCACATCGCACGATGGTATCTTTCTTTGTCCTCTCGCTCGCGTCCTCCGCTATGATGATGAGTTTTTTCTCTCTCGGAGCCCTTATGTACGCCCTGATACGTTCTTTTCCGAATACAACCTTTCTTGCCTTCACAGCGAATCCAATGTAGCTGTAAACCTTTCTCTTTATCTGATCGTCCATACCATCACCTCATCCGGGATATCAGGTACAGAATGAGAGATATAACCACGCTGATGATCAAACTCGTCATCAATGGAAAGTAGAAAACGAAGTTCTTTCGCCTTATCACTATATCCCCGGGAAGCTTTCCGAGAAATGGTATCTTTTCGAATAGCACAAGTAGAATTCCGAAAACCACAAGAATGAGTCCCATGAGGATCAAAAACTTTCCAATCCCCTGGAACATCCTCATTCCCCCTTCCTGAAACGATCGAACGGGACCTTTATCATCTCTCCCTCCTGGTCGGAGAAAAGGGTCACCGTTTTCAGAAACACGTTCACGTTGACCACCCTGTAACGTTTGCCTTCGTAAGTTATGGTGCTTCCCTCGTCGGGAATTCCTTTCAGTTCCTTTTCATAGAAGTCGTACTCATAAGTGAGACAGCAGAGCAATCTTCGACAGGGCCCGGATATCTTGGCCGGGTTGATCATCATCTGCTGTTTTTTGGCGTGTTTCAACGTGACACTGGAGAACTCCCTGAGGAAAGTGGAGCAACACGCTGGAAGTCCACACAGTCCAAGGCCCCCAAAGAACTTCATCTCGTCCCTTACACCAACCTGGCGCAGTTCTATCCTGGTTTTGAATATTTTCGCAAGGTCTCTCACGAGTTCTCTGAAGTCGACCCTTCCTTCCGCACTGAAGAAGAATATGAGTCTTGATCTGTCAAAGGTGTACCTTGCATGGAGGAGCTTCATCGGAAGACCGTGTTCCTTTATCTTCTGTTTACAGATCTGGAAGGCCTTCCATGCGTCCTCCACGTTCTTTTTGTGCTGCTCCATGTCTTCCTCCGTCAGTTTTCTGATCACGGCTTTTAACTCGTAGCCGACCTCGTCTATGCTCACCTCACGAACGGGTATGAGGACCCTACCGACTTCAAGACCGAAGTCTCCCATCACAAGGACCAGATCTCCTCTTGAATATTCCTCACCGTTTGGAACGGAGTAGTATATTATCTTACCCTTTGGGATTATCTCCACACCCACTGCCTTTGCTTTCAGCTCCAAGCGTGAACACCTCTCTTTCTTTTCCTGTGTATGATCAAAACGTTCATCAAGGTGATTCTGGTGTTCAGGTTTGCCGTCTTCACTCTGAGAATGGAGTCAAGGAAAGAAACGTTTTTCTGATCGTCAACTCCTTCCCATACGTTTTCATGAAGAACGATTCTCACCATTTTCTGAATCAAAAGAAATGCATCTTTACCGGTGACGGTATTCACCACCTGATCAAAAAGGGTGAAGAATTCCTTCGGTTCTACTCCAGAAAGCCTCTCTAGAAGCTCCCTACAGGCAAGATAACCTTCCAGACCCTTTCCCATTACCTTTTTCAAAAGCTGGTCGAATCCCAGAGATTTCACGTTTTCCAGAAGAGACAGAATCTTTTCTCGACCGAACTTATACGCTTCCAGAGCCATCGAAAAATCTCTTTCAAGAAGCGGAAGCTCTTTCCACAGGTCTCCAATTTTCTCCTTCACCGTTTCCCAGAATTCTCTGGGTACCCTCACACTCACCCTGAAAACCCTGCTCTTTATCGTGGGAAGCAGATAATGCCAGTGTCTGGTGTTCAGCACGATCACAGCATATTCGGGTGGCTCTTCAAGGGTCTTCAAGAAAGCGTTTGCTGCCTGTTGAGTCATCCTCTCACAATCGTGGACAATCACGTACTTTCTGCTGTAAAGTTCTGGACTGTAATTCAAAAAGTCCTTTATCGATCGAATCTCATCTATTCCGATGTTTTCACCCTTTGGATCGATTTCCAGCACGTCCGATGCCTTCGGTGGAAACTTCTCCACATACTCGGGCAGTGCCAGGGAGATTTCCCTCTGATAAGAAAGATCCTCACCATCTATGAGGAGAGAGACTCCTTCTGATCTTTCCACGATTTTCTTCAAAAGTTCCAGCTGGTTTTTTGCATATTTCACGATCAATTCATCCATTTTCCCACCTCGCCATTCAATTATATAATGATAAAATCGAAATTGAGGTGAAAAAATGATCCTAAAATTCCTGAACGAAACACTACCATGGGTCAAAAAACCAAGCAGGTACATAGGCAAGGAGATAAACAGTGTTGTAAAAGATCCGAAAGAAGTTTCACTTCGGATCGCCCTTGTTTTCCCCGACACCTACGAGATCGGAACCTCAAACTACGGCCTCGAGATACTCTATCACATCCTGAACAGCCAGCCCGATATCTGGGCAGAAAGAAGCTATCTTCCATGGATTGATATGATAGAGAAGATGAAGGAAAGGGATATCCCACTCTACACGATGGAGTCCTACACACCGCTCTATCAGATGGACGCAGTTGGAATCTCTCTGGAGTACGAACTTTCTTATACCAACGTCGTCGAAGTTTTGAAACTCTCAAAAATTCCACTGTTTTTCTGGGAAAGAAAGAAAGATCCCATCGTTCTTGGGGGAGGTCCCTGTTCCTCCAATCCAGAACCTGTTTACGGGTTTTTCGACGCGATCCTTGTGGGTGACGGAGAAGAGGCCATCCTGGAGATCACAAAAGTCCTGAAAGAAACGAAGGGAGAAAACAGAGAAACCATCTGGAAAGAACTTTCAAAGATCGAAGGAGTGTACGTTCCCGCTTTCTACGAGCAGCGAGGAAAAAGGATCGTTCCCGTATCAGTTGAGTTTCCAGCGTCGATAAAAAGAAGGATCGTGAAGGATCTGAACGCTCAGCCAGTTCCTGTAAGAAAAATCCTTCCGAACACAGAATCCGTCCACGATAGGGCGGTTGTGGAAGTCGCACGCGGATGCACAAGGGGATGCAGGTTCTGTCATGCGAGTGTTTTTTACAGACCGGTGAGGGAAAGATCACTCGAAAACATCATCGAAAACGCTGAAAAAATGCTGAAAAACACAGGGTACGAAGAGATCTCGCTTCTTTCGCTCTCGACGATGGATCATACACAGATCGAAAAAGTTGTGGAAAAACTGCTGAGTAGATTTTCTGAAAAAAAGATCGCCGTTTCCATCCCATCAACGAGGATGGACAGGTTCGGTGTGGAGATCGCCTCCAGGATCGCGTCGGTCAGGAAAACAGGACTCACCTTTGCTCCCGAGGCCTCCACACAACGTCTGAGAAACATCATAAACAAGAACATAGAAGATCATGACATCTTCTCGACACTGGAAGCAGCGAGGAAATCAGGATGGAGACGGGTAAAACTCTACTTCATGATAGGCCTTCCCGGTGAAACGGAAGAAGATCTGAAGGCACTGATCGATCTTCTGAGAAAGGTCAGAACCATCGGATTCAAAGAGGTTTCAGCGTCTGTGGCCGTTTTCGTTCCAAAACCACACACGCCGTTTCAGTTTGCCCGACAGATCACCCCAGAAGAAGCAAACGAAAAATTCAAAATCCTTACCAGAGCAAGAAGGTTCGCAAAAGTCTCGTACCATAATCCAGAGATGAGTCTTCTGGAGGGGATCTTCTCGAGGGGTGATAGAAAACTTCTGGATCTCATAGTGAAGGCAAACGAACTTGGAGCGCTTTTCGATGAGTGGAGTGAGATGTTTGACTTCAACGTATGGAAAAAGGCGTTCGATCTGACAGGAATAGATCCAGAGGAGTACTTGAGAGAAAGAAAAACGGAAGAGGAATTTCCCTGGGATCACATAGACATGGGTGTCACGAAGGAGTTTTTGGTGAGAGAATACCAGAGGGCACTCGAGGGAAAAACTACAGAGGATTGCAGATGGAAGGGTTGCTATCTCTGTGGTATCTGCCCCAGATTCAAGGTGCAAAATATTCTCTCTGGAGGTGAAAAGGGATGATCCTGTTTGGAACGGGTGGAATTCGAGGTGTGATGAGAAAGGGAGAGTTCGATGAGGACACGGTGAAGAGGGCTTCGCTGAGCGTTGCCCTCTGGATGAAACAGAGAAACTTGAAAAGCGTTGTGATCGCCTACGACACGAGAAAAAACTCCAGAGAGTTCGCAGAACTCGCTGGAAGAGTCTTTGCAGGTGAAGGAATAGAAGCTTACGTGTTTCCAGAACCAACGCCAACGCCAGTTCTCTCCTTTGCTGTGAGATACATGAAGGCCGGTGCGGGAGTTGTGATAACAGCAAGCCACAACCCCCCAGAATACAACGGATACAAGGTCTACACTTGGGATGGAGTTCAAGCAATTCCAAAATACACGGACGAAATCACCGAAATATACAAGAAGGTTGATATTTCCGGTGTGAGTGAGGGAGCTATCAAGATCGTACCTTCCGAAGTGAAAGAAGCCTACATAGAAGAAGTCATAAATATCGTCTCTAATCTTCCGAAGAACACAAGTCTTGATATTGCCTACTCCCCACTCCATGGAACAGGAGCAAACTACGTTCCGGAGGTTTTGAAAAGGCTTGGTTTCAAAGTGAGGCCCGTGGAGGAACAGATGAAACCCGATCCAAACTTCTCCACGGTCCCAACTCCAAATCCCGAAGAAGATGAAGCACTCGTTTTGCTGAACAAAAAGGAAGCGACCCTTGGACTTGCAACCGATCCGGACTGTGACAGGGTGGGAGTGGTGTACAGAGGAAGAAGACTCACAGGAAACCAGGTCGGAGTGCTCCTTACAGATTTTCTACTTGAACACGTAAAGGTGGAAAATCCCCTTGTTATAAAAACGATCGTCACCACAGACATGGTAAGACCCATTTGTGAAGAAAGAGGCGCTTACCTCGAAGAAACTCCAACAGGGTTCAAATTCATCGGTTATTTGATAGAAGAACACACAAAAAAGGGTGACAGGAACTTCGTTTTTGGCTTTGAGGAAAGCTGTGGATACCTTGCAGGTAACCACGCAAGAGACAAGGATGGAGTTGTAGGAAGTGTCCTTTCTGCTATAGCTTTCAGCAACTACGATCCGTATGAAAAGCTCGAGGAACTCTATAGAAAGTACGGCTACTACATGGAAAAATTGATCAACTTCAAGTTCGAAGATGTCAGCAAAGCAGTAGAGATATACAGATCTCTGAAGGAGTACGATGGTATCATCGATTACTCTAAAGGTTACAAAGGGATAATTCCAAACGAAACCGTGGCCTTCATGTTTGAGAAATCCAGGATCTTCGTAAGACCATCGGGAACTGAGCCAAAGCTCAAGGTGTACATCCATGTGAGAGGAGACACAAGGGAAGGGGCAGAAAATCTCATGAAAGAAAGTGAAAAAAAGATCAGGGAGATTCTGAAACTGTGAACTGGTACCCTGGTCACATAGAAAAAGCAAAACGTCAGATCAAAGATCTTCTAAAACTGGTGAATACAGTTGTGGAGGTCCGGGACGCCCGGGCCCCCTTTGCTACATCGGCGTACGGAATGGATTTTTCCAGGAAAAACACGATCATCGTTCTGAACAAAGTAGACATGGCGGACGAAAAGATAACGAAAGAATGGGTGGATTTCTTTAGAAAAAAGGGCAAAAAGGTGATCATCACCTACAGGGATGAACCCCGGCAGGTCTTCCTGAGGAAACTCCGTCTTGATAGACTCGCTCGTGTGCTGGTTGTGGGAGTTCCGAACACGGGCAAATCAACGATCATAAACAAACTGAAAGGAAAAAGAGCAAGTTCAGTAGGTGCCCAGCCAGGTATAACAAAAGGCATACAATGGTTTTCTCTGGAAAACGGTGTGAAAGTCCTCGACACACCGGGTATTCTTTACAAAAACATCTTCAGCAAAGACCTCGCTGCAAAGCTTCTTCTGGTGGGAAGCCTTCCTCTAGATCGGATCGATGATCACGAAGTTTTTGAAAAAGCGTTCGATATCTTCAAGCGCTATCAGAAAGTCGAAGAGGATTTCACCACGTTTTTCGAAAACTTCGCAAAAAGAAGGGGACTCCTCAAAAAGGGCGGAGTCCCAGATCTAGATCGTGCCATCAGAGTGTTTTTCACAGAACTGTCTCAGGGAAAACTGGGGCGCATCTCCTTCGAGCGACCCGACGAGATCAATCCCGAAGAACAAGGACAAACTCCAACGGTTTGAGAATTACCCTTCCTTTCCTTTCCCACTTTCTTCCGTTCCAAACCCTGCCGCCGGAAAGTTCTTTCGTCTCTTTCCCAACGTTTGCAGCGATGACAAGTTTTTTCCCGTCTTTTTCGTAAGAGTACAGAACCAGATCCTCACTAGAGAGGTTTCTAAAGGTTCCTTCGAGAACGAACTCGACAAGCTGTTCTCTCACCTTCAACAACCTTCGTATGAAGGAAAGAACACTCCTGTCAGGCCTGTCCCAGTGGAGAGCGTAGTGGTCGAAGAAGGCAAGTTTTCCAAAAAACTCGTCTGTCGGTGGTAACACCTTTCTCAAGTTCGGATCTGTGTCCAGGCCGAGGTTCATCGGTTGTTTTTCACCTATCTCCTGTCCTGTGTTTATGTACGGAATTGCATTCGGGAGAAAGTAGGTCACAAAGGGTGCCAGTTTTTTCATTCTGGAGGCATTCTTTCTTGTGGCTATACGTGGTGTGTCCGGTGTTTCAACGGACGCCAGGAATGGAAGAACGAGCCTTTCTGCAATCTCTGGTAGTTTTCCAATCTCTTCTGTTCTTCCGGCAAAATACCAGCTGCTTCCAAGTATCACGTCGTAGCCCGCCTCTTTTGCCGCTTTGTCTCTGCTCATATCGAGTTCTTCGGCTATCATCACAAAGGCCGGATCGTACTCTTTCACATTCTTTATTATGAGATCGAGGAGTTCTTTTGGAAGGGCATGCCCCATGTCGAGTCTCGCTCCATCGATTCCGTACTTTTTCTGATAATGCGGAATCACACTTGCAAGATACTCCCAGAGTTCTCTGTTGGGTATTTTCCCTGGGAATTTACTCGCTTTTATCACATCGTAGAGGACATAAGGAGGTTGATCTGGATCGAGAAACTTTTTCGATGCCTCCGGGTGGTCAAGGTACAGTCTCAAGAATGTAACATCGTCCCAGGTAGGCTGAGGATCGTTTATCAAGTCGGAAAAACCAGGAGGTGTTATGATTCCAAACTCCCTCACAATGAGCTCCAGAATGTTACCCTCTTCTTCCTTTATCTTTTCCCACTTTTCTGGATTGATGCGATCCGGAGAGAGTGTGAACTTTTTGAGGTGCTTTTTCACGCTCTCTTTTCCGTATATGATCTCCAGTTCATCCTCATCTGGGACTTTGAAAGGAAGCTCTTCTGCCGTCGGTGGAGTATAGTCCGCGAGTTCTTCAACCCTTATCCAGTAGAACCAGTCCGGGTGTTCTCTGATGAGATCCGAATCTCTTGAAGCTGTTCTTGGTATGAAATCGAGTATCACTCTGACTCCAAGGATGTGACATGCTTCAACGAAAGCCTTGAACTCCTCTTCCACACCGAAGGGTTCAAGAAGCGGATCATGGTACCTCTCATCGAGCGCCATGGGATTCTTCACAGAATACGGAGAGGGAGCTCCCCCTTTTTTGAAAAGATCACTCATTTTGCTGACGGGAAGAAGGTAAATGGCATCCACTCCGAGCGATTTGATGAACGGAAGAAGAAGAATCATCTTGAAGAACGTTCCCGCCTCACGGAAACCGAGGACATCATCCTCTTCGTAGTAGCCAGAACCTTTGTGATTGTACGAAACAGTTGCTCGTGGAAGGGAACCATAAATGACAGAGCGTTTTATCCAGTCAGGAGAACTTTCGCCTTTTAAAAACGAAAGAGGTTGAGAGTAATCGAGATTCTTGGAGTGCTTTAATATCCAGTCTGTGACAGCTGCACCGAATTCGTACGGATCGACGAAATACTTTCCAGATTTTTCCTCGAAGTTTTTGAAAAATCCCGGTATCCAAAGCTTTGGAACTGCGTACAACTTCTTTCCGGTGATTTTCTCCTTACAGAGGCGGTTTATCTCTCTGAGGATCAACGCCATCCCTCCTGATTTAATTGATTTCATCATCTATTTTAACAAAACGAAACAAAGAACGCAAGACGAAAATTGACAAATATCATTGTGTAATAGTATAATATTACACCGAGGTGATAACATTGTGGTTCGGGATCGATTTTCACTCCTCAAAACCGATCTACGAGCAGATAAAAGAGAAGATCAAACTTCTCATTCTGTCTGGAAAGTTGAGGGAAGGTGATTTTGTGCCCTCTATACGATCACTCGCAGAGAACCTGGAGGTGAACCTGAACACCGTCGCCCGCGCGTACAGAGAACTCGTCCAGGAAGGTGTTCTGGAGGTGAAAAGAGGAGAAGGTTACATCGTATCGAAAGTGAACATGGAAAAACTCCAGACACAGCTCGAAGAGAAACTCAGAAAAGTACTGGAAGATTGTAAAAAAGCAGGAATTCCTTTGGAGAGAGTGTTGAAACTCTCAAAAGAAGTTTTCGGGGGTGATGAGTGATGTTGAAAGTAGAAAACCTGAAAAAATTCTACGGAGAAAAATCAGCAGTGAACGACATTAGTTTTGAAGTGGATAAAGGGGAAATCTTCGCCATTCTCGGGCCGAACGGTGCGGGGAAAACAACCACGTTGAAATGCATAGTCGGCCTCAGAAAGAAAACATCAGGAAAGATCGAACTGGAAGGCACGTTCACATACCTTCCCGAGGAGAAGAAGCTCTATCCCTACCTGAGGGTGAAAGAAACGATCGATCTGTTCAAAAAAATTGGAAAAAACTTTTACGAAGAAAGATCTCTTGAGATGCTTGAAAGGTACAGTATAGACCTGAACGAAAAGGTGACCAACCTTTCGCATGGCATGAGAACGATACTGTATCTTTCTCTTGTTCTCGCCGAAGATGTTGACCTTTACATCCTGGACGAACCCACTTGGGGTCTCGATCCTATCGTGAGAAACGAAATTCTCAACCTTATAAGATCTCTCACTTACGATGGAAAATCCGTACTCTACACCAGTCATGTGCTGGCAGAGGTTGAGAAAATAGCAGACAGGGTCGCCATCATGAAAGAAGGAAAGATGGTTCTTTCAGGGAATCTGGACGATATAAAGTCTTCCTATAAACTTGTTGTCTCAAAAGATGAACTGGGTGGCTATCTTCTGAAAACACTCAAAAGTGGGGAGAAGATCTATCTGATGAAAAAAGAAGAGATACCAGAAAGCGTTCAGGTGGAGGACGCCTCGTTCGAGGACATCTTCGAAGCGATCGTCAGGGGTGAGAGAGATGTTCAATAAAGAATTCAGGGATATGAGGGTGCGTTTTTTTGTGATGTTCTTCATCCTTCTTGGAACTTTCATTTTGCTTGTGGTGATGAAGGACTACACGCAAAATCTCTCTGAGATCATCAGAAGTGCACCGAAAAACATCCTGGAAAAGTTCGGTGTCACAGATGAGTTCATGGAAAAACTCTCAAGATGGGACTTCTACATCATCACCCAGTGGTACGGGAAGAACCTTGGCCAATTTGTTCCAATACTTGCGATCATAATGGCTTTTCCGGTGTTTGCAAGGGAGATAGAGAACGAAACGATGGAACTTTTACTTGTGAGAGTCAAAAGAAAAAGACTTTTCATGGTGAAGTTTTTCGTTCCTCTGGTTTTCACTCTTTTGTCTCTCGTGGTACTCGCCGTTCTTCCACTGCCCGTCAGCTGGATCGTCGGTGAGTCACTGGATGCAAGTTCTGTGTTTCGCTATCTTCTGGTGGAAACAGTTGGGATTTTCCTGTGGTTTTCTATCACCATCTTCTTCTCCGTGCTGTTTTCCGATCAGGTCAAGCCCCTCATTGTTTCGATCGCTCTTCTTGCAGGAACAACGGCACTTGGAAGCTTTATCAAACCTCTGTCCATCTTGAACACCTACCTTTACATCCTGAGGGGAGAACTCACACCATGGCCTTCCTTGGCTTATACTCTGACCGGTGTGGTGTTTGTCTATCTTTCCTATAAAGTTCTTGAAACAAAAGACTTCTGAGGGGGTGTAGAGTATGATCGTCACCACTGTTGAACAGATACCAGGATACAGAGTGAAAGAGGTCCTTGGTGTGGTTTCGGGAAACGTGGTGATGTCAAAACATCTGGGAAGGGACATAGCTGCTGCATTGAAAACTCTTGCAGGAGGAGAAATCAAAGGCTACACGGAGATGCTGACTGAGGCAAGGAACATCGCTTTCGAAAGAATGGTTAAGGAGGCAGAAAAACTCGGTGCGGACGCGGTGATAGGATTCAGATATTCTTCTTCCACCATCATGAGGTGGTGCAGCAGAAATCCTCGCGTACGGAACGGCAGTGAGACTGGAAAAAATTTGAAGGGGCGAATCGCCCCTTCTCAAACTTCCTCTTCTTCCTCGAATTCCTCCAAGTCGATTTCTTCGATCATCTCTTCAACAGTTTCTTCCGCCTTCGATTCTTCTTCTGTCGTGAGAGGAGCTCCTTCTCTTCCCTCAAGATATGCATCAGCTATGACGGAAGTGATGAGCTTTATAGACCTGATCGCATCGTCGTTTCCAGGTATCACATAATCGATTGGATCGGGATCACAGTTCGTGTCAACTATGGCCACGATGGGAATACCCAGCTTGTTCGCCTCGGCAACGGCTATCTTTTCCTTCCTTGGGTCCACTATATAGACGATGTCAGGGAGTTTCCTCATCTCTTTTAGTCCGCCCAGGTTCTTTCTGAGTTTCTCCAGGATTCTTCTTATTCTGCTCTGCTCTTTCTTTGGCAGTTCATCGAGTTTTCCACTCTGTTCCATTTCTTCAAGTTCGATGAGTTTGTCAATTCTTGATCTGATCGTCTTGAAGTTTGTGAGAAGTCCACCAAGCCACCTGTTGTTCACGTAGAAGGCTCCACATCTTTCTGCTTCTGCTTTTATCACGCCCTGAGCTTGCTTTTTCGTTCCTACAAAGAGGATCGTCGCACCTTCACTGGCCTTTTCCCTGACAAAGTAGTACGCCTCTTCCAGAAGCTGCTGGGTCTTTTGAAGGTCGATGATGTAGATACCCTTTCTTTCTGTGTAGATGTAGGGAGCCATTTTCGGGTTCCATCTTCTCGTTCTGTGTCCAAAGTGCACTCCTGCTTCCAGAAGCTGTTTCATGGTGACAACCGCCACAGACAACACCTCCATCCCTTTTGGTTTTAGTCCTCCGCTCCCTTCACGCCCACGCCGGCCTTTTTACAGGCACCGAGGGTGGGATCCAGGAGCGTGCGTGATAGGTACCTTGAGAATTCTACCATCGAAGAAAGGAGATTTCAATCGTTCTTGATCTGAACTCTTGGATCCACGATGAATTTCACAACGTAAAAACTCGCGAACATTCCGATCAACCCTGTGGCAACTATGAGAAAACCGCAACCAAAGGCATCTGCTATCTTGCCACCGATGAGTGGAGCTATGAAAGAAAACGGTGCGATGGAAAAGTACAGTGAACCCATGTACAGTTCTTTTCTCTTTCCCGAAACAAAATCGAGCGTGATCGCCATGTTTCCCACGTTGTTGGCCGTGTTGACAAGCCCCATCAAGGCAAAGACAAAATAGGCATGGAATGGATCCGTAGAAAAGAAGGCAATCAAAACAGTAAGGGAGTAAAAGATCTTGCTGAAAAGAAGATTCAGCTTGTGTCCTCTTTTATCCCCTAATGGCCCGAACACGAACGATGAAACACCCTGGGATGTGAGAACTATCGCCGTGAACACCGCTGCGGCATCGTCTGGAAGAGAGAATTTTTCTAAAAGATACACAGTGATGAAACCACTCGAAGCGAACATGAAACTGGTGATGATTCTCTCTATCAGGAAGTTTCTGAAGTTTCTGTCCAGAAACACGTGTTTCATGTTTTTTATGTAGTTCCATATGGGTTCATCATTTGGAGTGACCTGATCGGGTACCTCCCTGGTGAGCGCAAGAAAGACAAAAGACACCATGAAGAAGACAAACGCAGTGAGAAAAACATAACCGAAGTTTTCGGGAAACGGGTATTCCGAAAGAAGTCTCTTTGCGATGATCGATCCCCCCACACCGAGGATCGCTCCAAGACCATTCCCCATGGCAAAGAAGGTCCCTCTTCTTTTTGGATCGATCACCTTCTCTATCATGCTCATCCACGGTGGACCCAGAAACCCCATGGAGAACGTGGCGATTCCAATCATCAGAATGGAAAGGTACAATGCCAGTTTGGGGGAAGGCACGGCAAGATAGAGACTTATCAAAGCCATGAAAAGGTAGGGAAGTCTCTCCCCGAGTGTCACTTCCAAGACCAGTTTCAATTTCTTGGGAGACCTTTCAGCGTATTTGGCACCCCATATTGCCGGAATGCCCCAGCCAAGGTTCGCAATGGCTGGTATGAGACCAAGTTCCACATTCGACGCCCCAAGATTTTTCGCAAAAACGGGAAAGAGCGTGAAGATGGAACCAAGGGTCATCCCAAGGCTGAAAAAGGCATAATCCAGGGAGTTGACGAGAAAGTTCCATCGGTAGTCTTTTTCAGTCAGCTGTTTCATAGTCCACTCTCCTGATCTAAAAATATGCAGCATAAGATATTCTATCCTAACCTTTTGTTTCAGGAGAAGATGAACTCCTTTAACTTTTCGTAAAGGTGGTCCCAGTCTCTTTCACGCTCAACGTACTCTCGGTTTTTCATCCCAAGATGTGAATGATCTTTTGTGAGAATATCTTCCAAGACTTTTTCCAAATTTTTTTCGTTGAAGAAGATCGCACCGGTTGTTTCTTTGAACAAAATTCCTTCTATGTCAATACATAGAACGGGTTTTCCAGAAGCCATGTAGTCGAGCACCTTGTAGGAACTCACCGCAGGATGGTTCATCGTGGTATGAGAAAGGGTAAAGAGAAGAAAATCCACTTTCTGAAAGAGAGATGGAACACACTTTTTGGGAACAGGATCGAAGAAAAAGACGTTCTTGAGATCTCTGAAAGCCTTCTTCAACTCTTCAAGATAGTCCGGCTGGGAAGGTCCCACGAAGATGAAGACAAATTTCTCTCTTATATCTTCTTTCACATCTGAGAGCATCCCAAGGAACTCCTTCACTCCATTGTGCGGAACGATCGATCCTGCATAGAGAACCTTCACCTTGTCCTTCGGCACTTTGGAGAGGATCTCTTCCACTTCAGAGCAGTATTCATAGTTTTCGAATCGGCTCAGATCCACTCCGTTTGGCACAAAGATGAACCTTTCGGGATGAACCCTCAGCCTCTCAAAGTGCTTTGAAAGATCCGGAACAAGAGAGATGATCCCATCGGCCTTCGGATAGTACTTTTTGCACATGAAATCGAAGAGTTTTGAAACAGGATGAGAGTACGAGATTGATCCAAGTTCCACAAGATCGTCTGGCCAGACGTCTCTGATTTCGATGAAAAATCTTCCTCTCTTCTTTTTCTTCACGTAGTGCCACCCAAGACTCCAGGAGAAAGGATGAGGAGAGGAAGCGATGATCACATCGTAATCTCGTTGAACGATCAGCCTCTTTCCGTTCCTGTAATAATCGAAAGAAGAAAGAAATCTGGAAATTGAATTCCCCGAGTATTTTCTTGTTTTTATGACGATGAAGTTCACGCCCTCTTTTGAAAAGCGCCACCCGAACGTTTCACTCCACCTTTTTCCTGAAAGGTGCGAAAAGTCCCCGACGTAGATGTCCACACTGTGACCGTCTTTCACAAATCGTTTTGCAAGTTCAAAATGCCTTGTCTCGGCACTTCCCATCTCTGGGATACTCGCGTAGTGATTGAGTATGGCGATGTTCAAGGTTATTCCTCCCTGTAGTAAGATTGGTTTTCAAGAAGTTGATCTTCTGGAACATCTCTAACCACCTGCGCTGGAACTCCCATCACGATCTTTCTGGGAGGGACATCTTTCGTTACAACCGATCCTGCCGCCACCAGGGCATCTTCCCCTATTACGACTCCAGGAAGTATGGTCGCGTTTGCGCCCACCCTGGCACCTTTCTTGAGTGTGGGCCCTTTGAAAAACTTTTTTCTTTTTTCTGTTCTTCCGAGAAAATTGTCGTTTGTGAACGTCACTTCGGGAGCGATGAAACAGTAATCTTCGACCGTCGAAAATGCGGTGATGTAGGCGTTCGTTTCTATCTTCACGTACTTTCCGATGGTGGTTTTGTTTTCGATGGTAACACCCTTTCCCACCACCGTATGGGTTCCTATTCTAACATCCTCTCTTATCACCACAAGATCTCCAACGAAAACAAAATCCTCCAGAAAACTACCACGGTAAATCACACAATTTGCACCCACAATGACGTTGTTTCCTATGGTAAGGGACGGAAGGTCTTTGTCTTCTGTCACCGCTGAAATAGAAGACCTGAAGGGAACCTTTCCAAGAATGGTTCCGTCAAACACAACACATCCACCACCGATCTTCGTTCCTTTTCTGATCACCACGTTGTGTCCTATCACCACGTTATCCTCTATTACCACATCGTCCTCTATCACCACATTCTGCCCTATCTTTACGTTTTTACCGACCTTTGCTCTGTCCGAGACGAAACTCATACTCTTTCCTCCTTTCAGAACTTGTCTCGAAGACATTCTACCACTCTGACCGTTACAAACATTTAACATTAAAATCCCCTGAAAGGCTTCCGATTAAAAATAATGGAAAACCCGGCGCCGGGTACAGGGAAGTAAAGACTTTCACACGGAGGTGAGTGGTTCATGAGGATCAATCACAACATCAGTGCGTTGAACGCCTGGAGGAACATCAGTCAGACACAGTACAGCATGGGAAAAACCCTTGAAAGACTCTCCTCTGGTCTGAGGATCAACAGAGCTGGTGACGACGCAGCAGGTCTTGCCATCAGCGAAAAGATGAGAGGCCAGATCAAGGGTCTGAACATGGCAATCAAAAACGCTCAAGACGCTATCTCCCTGATCCAGACAGCAGAAGGAGCACTCACAGAGGTACACTCAATCCTTCAGAGAATGAGAGAACTTGCAGTCCAGGCAGCATCCGACACCAACACCGACGTTGATAGAGAACAGATCCAGAAGGAAATTGATCAGCTCAGAGAAGAGATCGATAGAATAGCAAGAACAACAGAGTTCAACACAAAGAAACTCCTTGATGGAAAACTGGAAAGCTTCAGAAGTGAAGTCGATGCGAAAGTTGTGACGGGTGGAAACATAAACGTTCAGTTGGGTGCTGTGTCCTCGGCTGCTGTTGAAGGAACATACGTTATCGAAATCGGACAATTCCAGGGAGCGGTCACATCCGAACTTGATGTCAAGATCACTCTGTTCACCGTTGGAGGTTATACCTCTACCATTGCCACCATAACAGCGGGTGCGGCTGCGCTTGGAAATATCACCTTCACATGGGATACAAACGTTCTCAGCATAAGTGACTTCGGAGGAGCTCTGCCATCTAACGAAGTAGTCGACAGTGCCGTTGTGAGGGTGGAAGCTGTTTACACATCGGCCTCTCAGCTCATCTTCCAGATCGGAGCCAACGAGGGCCACAACATGGTTGCCGGTATCGATGATATGAGTGCAGCAGCACTTGGATTGACATCTGCATCCCTCAAAGTCACCGATCAGGACAGTGCAGAAAGGGCCATCATGGTCATAGACGCTGCGATTCACAGGGTGAGCACAGCAAGGGCAGCACTCGGTGCTATCCAGAACAGGCTCGAACACACCATCTCCAACCTCGGTGTTGCCGCAGAGAACCTCACAGCTGCAGAATCCAGAATCAGAGACGCAGACATGGCAAAAGAGATGATGGAGTTCACCAAGCAGCAGATCCTGCTCCAGTCCAGCATGGCGATGCTTGCTCAGTCCAACACACTCCCGCAGAACGTCCTCCAATTGATGAGATAAAGTTTGGCACTCTGACAACAAGGGGGCGCATGCCCCCTTTATTTTTGTTTAAGGACAAAACGTCGAATTTGTAGAAATATCCTGTTGAGGTGAGAGTGTGAGAAAATGCCTTCTTTCCGTTGCGATGATAGTGAAAGATGAAGAACACAACATAAGAAGGGTACTCGAGAGTATCAAAGATGTTGCAGACGAGATCGTAGTGATCGACACCGGCTCTACAGACAGAACACCCGAGATCGTAAAAGAGTACACCGATAGGCTCTATTTTTATGAGTGGAAAAACGACTTTTCTGAAGCAAGAAATTTCTCTTTGAAATTTCCTACCTGTGAGTGGATTCTCATACTGGATGCAGACGAAGAAGTTTCTGAAGAGTTCAGAAGAAACATAAGGGACTTTCTGAAAAATCTTCCAGACGATGTGAACACCATCTATCTTCCAACGGTGAATTATCTGGACTGGGATTTCAAAAAAACAGAAGTGGCCTCGACTCCAAGGATATTCAGAAACGGGACAGTGTACTACAAAAACATTGTTCACAACCAGGCTGTCTACAAGCCGAAAGTGGTTCATGCCCCGTTCAGAGTATACCACTACGGTTACATCTGGACCAGGAAACTGAAGAGGAAAAAATACGAACGAACCGCAACGCTCATAAGAAAACACCTCGAGACGGTGAAAGATCCTATAGAAAAGATATACTATTTGATACAGCTTTATAAGACAGAAAAGGTAGGTGGTAAGAAGCACGAAGAAAACAAAATCGCCTGGCAGATTTTGCAGGAAATAAAAAAGGTTGGAAAAGTACCGGCAATAGGTCTGGAATTTCTCTATATTTTCGGAATGGAACTGATAACAAGAGGCTTTCTTGAAAAAGGCGAAGAACTGATAGATATTGCACTGAAGGCTTTCTCGGAAAACCCCGATCCTTACTTTGCAAAACTTGCCATCTACGAAAGAAAAAAAGACTGGGAAAACCTTTACCGATGGGGAAACAGGTTCTTTGAAGTTTTGAACAAGGCGATGTCACAGGTAGAAAAGTATGAGTTCACCATCATGAGCATAAAAGAAATAGGAACAGCACATCTTCTCACCTGCCATGCGTGCCTGAAATTGAAGAAATGGAAAGAGGCTGAACATCATCTTTCAAAAGCGATAGAAAACGATGTGGATAGATCAAAACTTGCAGTCACACTCCGTTACATCTCAGAAATAGAAGACAGAGAAGACTTTCAAAAAGCGCTCAACCTTGTGGAAAAAATAGCAGAAAACTCTGAAGGTCTTTTCTTCGACGACTTGGTGGAAAAGATAGCAGAATTTGAGATAGATGTTTCCGAAGATCTTCTGAAGAAACTTCCCGTCTCAAAGAAGATCTCCAGATTCATCGTGAAAAGACTGATTGAGAAAAAAGATTTCCTCTTCGAATACCTCACAGACGAAGACACAAACTCTTTTGTGGAGAGAACAGGCATCCCTGGCCTTCTTTTCATTTTCGATCTTCTGAAAAGGAGAGAAACAGAAGGAAAACTCATCAGAATACTTTCAAAGATCGAAGGTGACGAAAAACTAAACGGCATCGTCCAGGCACTCATAGGAGATCTCTATTTGAAACTTGGAAACTTCTCCGAAGCCGTTTCAAGATACAGAAAAGCATTGGAATTGACACCAGAGATAGCAAGCTTCATAAAGCCTGTGATCGAAGACCTGAAAACACGCCTCGATCCAGAAACAGAAGGTGTCTATGAAGAACTCTACAGGTACTTCTCAGGCTACAGAGAGTTCCCGTTTGATCTTCTTGGCTTTGTAAAAGAAGACGCAGAAAAACTGTGCCTCATCTCCGACCACCCGGTGGCGCTCTATGCTTCCGCTGTGGCCACCAGAGACAAGGAAAAATCGAAGAAGTTGCTTATGAAGATAACAGACACCACAAAACTTCCATTCTACTACTACCGTCTTGCAAAGATCTATGAGGAGGAAGATCCCGAGAAAGCCTTCGAACTTCACATGAAGGCAGTGGAGGAAAACGAAAACCTGGGAAACATCGCACTGGGAAAGTATAAATACGACGCGCTCTATCCGAACCAGATCTTTCCTTTCATGAGAAAAGAAGACGAAACCATCTGGGCTGGAAACATCACAGAAAGATTCTCAGGTCTTGGTGTGATCCATCCTGTCAGATCCTGGAAGAAAAAAGAAAACTTCTTTTACTCGTTTCCATTTCCATCAGATGAAGCTTTGAAGATTTACAGAGAAAGGGAAAAGGAGATCTACAAAGATCCTCCATTCAAGATCAAAAAAGAGTACGTTGTTGAAACTCTATCAGAGACCAACCTGGCGGATTTGAAAGTCAGAGGAGATCTTCCCGGACTGGAATCTGCTCTGGAGGATCTCGGAATAGAGTTGAAAGAGAACTCGAAAAACCTCCTTGTTGTTTCTGGCGTAGAAGAGACTCTCGACCTTGAAAAACTCGTTGAAGATGCTGAAAGAGTCCTTCTTTTCTTCTTTGTTCCAGATCTGAGTGATAGAAACGATCCTGTATGGTACTATCCCCCGTTCAGGGTGCTCAGGACAACATCTCAGATGAAAAACACTCTGAAAAGGGCAGGATTTTCCACTTTGAAAGTGAAAGCACCTGAGAAGAATTTGAGGTTCATAGAATCTGTGAGGGGATGAAGGTATGGAAATTTTTGAAAAAATTCAAAAGGCGATAGAACAAAAAGATTTTTCAAAGGCAAAAGAAATAGCAGAAAAAATTGACGATGAAACAGAAAGATACAACGCACTGGGGATAGTGCATTACTACGAAGGCAAAAAAGAAGAGGCTCAAACCTTCTTTGAAAAAGCCTTGAAGATAAACCCTGTTCACGATGACGTACTGTTCAATTATTCGAAGGTTCTACTTGAAAAAGGAGAGTACTTCGAATCCTGGAGGTATCTGACGAGGATCAATGAGAAAACGTGGGAAGTGTACGACATGCTCGGTGATACTCAACTGCAGCAGAACAATCTCGCAATGGCCCTTCATCACTACAGAAAAGCATCAAAACTTTCTGGCATCCTGGAAATGAAAGAAAAGTACGAAGCACTCAAAAAACAGTTCAAAAAGGATACAAAAGTTGCCTTTCTTTGTCTTCCAGGCCTGGATCACTTCATCAAAGACATAGCAAACATCCTCTCTGAAATGTACGAAGTGAAACTCGTCGTGACGAAAGATGGAAAGCAGATCGTCGATGCCTACAACTGGGCGGACATCGTCTGGCTGGAGTGGGCAAACGAACTGGCAGTGGAGATAACAGGTAAACTGCCAAAGGGAAACAAAAGGATTCTCTGCAGACTTCATAGTTATGAAGCCCTTGTAAACTATCCAGAAAGAATAAACTGGAACAACGTGGATACACTGATACTGGTTGCCGATCACATGAAAGATGTACTGAAGGACTATCATCAGAGCGTCTACGAAAAAATAAAGAACAAGATCAAAGTGATTCCAAATGGTGTCGATCTGAACAGGTTCAGGTTCAAAGTTCGATCTCCTGGTTTCAACATAGCCGTGGTAGCACACATAAACCATAAGAAGGCTCCTGAGATGTGGCTTCAGGTGATTGGGCTTTTGAAGAGCATCGATGAAAGATACACCCTTCATGTGGCAGGAGATTTTCAAGAACTGAGATATGCAAATTACTTCAAGTATTTCATCAAAGAAACCGGTCTGGAGAAAAACGTCAAACTGTATGGATTTGTGCATAACATAGAAGAATTTCTTGAAGATATGAATTACGTACTTTCTACAAGCGTTCATGAAAGTTTTGGCTACAACATAGCCGAAGCAATGGCTTGTGGGATAAAACCGTTAATACACAATTATCATGGAGCAAAAAACCAATGGTCAGAGAGTCTTATCTTCAATTTCATCGGTGAGATTCCTAATCTTATAAAAGGAAAATACGAGAGTGAAAAATACAGACGGTACGTGGAAGACAACTACTCTCTGGAATCACAGATCAAAAACATCGCCGATATGATAGAATCGCTACCTAAAGCGAAGATAAAGGTAGAACAGGTAAAAGAAAAAGGGGTATGGGATAACCTGTGGAAAAGATACAGTGAGCACGACATACTTTCCCTTGTCAACAGTCCTGAAGGAAAAGTTCTAAGATCAGAGTTTGTGAATCTGTTGAATCGATTTTTTGTGTTGAAAGGATCAAAAATTCTTGAAGCTGGTTGTGGGTCTGGTATCATTTCCATTGATCTTTCAAAAAGAGGTGCCCATTATACGGGAATAGATATTAGCCAGGATAGTGTGAATCTATCAGAAAAGGTGGCTAGCTTTTTCGAATTAAGAAACGTGAACTTCAGAAAAATGGACGCTTTCAATACGGTATTTTCAGAAAGAGAATTTGATATAGTCTTCAACATCGGAGTGGTGGAACACTTTCAGGATGAAGACATCATCAAAATGCTCAAAGAGATGGCTCGCGTGGGAAGATTCATTGTAGTAGGTGTTCCGTACAGCGGCTCTCAGATCTACGAACTCTCAGAAGAAATATCACAGGAAAGCGGAACTTGGGAGTATGGTTCCGAAAGAGATTTTTACAGTTTAAAGGATCTATTTGAAAAAGCCGGAGTAAGGTTGCTTCACGAAGAAATCATAGGTTCATTTTCTGAACCCTTTTGCTTGAAAAGAATAAACCCTTCATTGATAAAAAAACAACTGGCACGCAACCTTGAAAAAATGCTTCAAGGTGAAGAAAATATTGGAAGCTGGCTTTTGGCAATAGGAACAAACGATAAAACTTGTGAGGAAATCTTCGAAAAAGCAAGGAAAGAAAACGGTAGAGTGGTATTTTCTCCTCAACTTGAAATTGTAAAAACTCGATACCCATCTGTATCTATAGTAATACCGTTTTTGAACGCCAGAAAATACATCAAAAGTACCGTTGAAGACCTTTACTTATTGTCCTATTCCAATTTTGAAGTGGTGTTCGTGAACGATGGTTCAACAGATGGAAGTGCCGAGGAAATTGAAAAGCTTCTGGCAAAAGAGAAAAAGTTCCCATACAAAATCTTGAACCTTGAAAAAAACGAAGGACCGTTTCTTGCAAGGTACAGAGGAACCCTTGCCGCTGATGGTGAGTACATCGTTTACCATAATATAGACGACAGATTGCAGTTGAATGGAATCAATAGACTCTTTCTCGACACTGCAAACTTTCGCAAAAACGCACTTCTTGCCGTTTCCGTGGCCTTGATGGAAAACAGAAAGTGTACAGGTGATGTATGGCTTATAGACATAGAAAGAAAACCACTGGATTATTTCTGGAAAACAATGGAATTTTTGAGTGGAGAGATCCACCCGATAAACACATTGGTACCCAAGAAATTTTTGTTAGAAAGCTACTCTTCACTCGTTTCTCTGTTGGAAGAGTATGGTAAAAACTTTTCGGTGGGGGAAGACGTACTGCTCGCCTATCAAATGGTATTGGATGGTGCGCTGGAAGATATTGTGCCTGTCTACTATACTTTCGAAGGTTATGAAATAGGAAATGTTTCCTCTGTATCAAAAAACATCGAAAAACGTGTACAATCCTTACCACTGGTTATCTCCTATATCGTAGTGTCTCTGGCAAAAAAACATCTTGTGGATTTCAACCAGTTAAAGGGTATCGAAAATCATATAAGAAGCAGAGCAAAAACACTCTATGGAGAGATTTTAGGAGAAAAATTTTGGGAAAACTTTCTGAAATATAAGAATTTCTTCGAAAAAATATTGAACTGATTCAATTGCCAATCTTGACGTTATTTTCGACAATTGCTATAATAATTTAGGAGTTACTAATTCTTTTTTGGAGGTGTCCCATATGCCGAAAATCTGGACCGAGAAGGTTTTTGATGACCCAGAAATCTATATCTTGAGAATAGACGACGATCAGATAAGGTACTTCGAGGCGGTGTGGGAAATACCCGAAGGCATCAGTTACAACGCGTACTTAGTGAAACTGGGCAGCGCAAACGTTCTGATAGACGGCTGGAAGAAAAACTACACAAAAGAATTTCTAGAAACCCTCTCCAGTCTCATCGATCCAAAAAAGATTACCCACATCATCGTCAACCACACCGAACCAGATCACAGCGGAACACTGCCCGAAACACTGAAAGTTATTGGACACGATGTGGAGATCCTCGCATCGAACTTCGGAAAGAGGCTCTTGGAAGGTTTCTACGGTATAAAGAACGTGTCGGTGGTATCAGATGGTGAAGAAAGAGAAATAGACGGAAAGACGTTTAAATTCGTCATGACCCCTTGGCTTCACTGGCCCGACACGATGGTGACCTATCTGGACGGAATTCTCTTTGGATGCGATGTGGGAGGGGGATACTCTCTTCCTTCCACTCTGGACGACTCGAGCGAAGAAGTGGTGGAAGAATACCTTCCTTACGTAACAAAGTACATCGTCACCGTGATAGGACACTACAAAAACTACATTCTGGAGGGAGCAAAGAAACTTTCCACTCTTGACATAGAAGCGATACTCCCAGGACATGGCTTGATCTGGAAGAAGAATCCGGAGAAACTTCTTGAACATTACGTAAACGTTGCAAAGGGTGTTTCAACGAAAGGAAAGATCACCGTGATCTACGATTCCATGTACGGCTTTGTGGAAAACGTCATGAAGAAGGTGATCGACTCTCTCAAAGAAAAAGGTCTAAGACCAGTCGTTTACAGGTTCTCCGACGAAGAAAACCCTGCGATGAGTGAGATCTTGAAGGACATCCCAGACAGCGAGGCACTGATCTTTGGTATTTCTACATACGAAGCGGATCTCCACCCACTCATGAGGTATGCTCTCTACGAGATCACAGATAAGGCAAATTATGAAAAATCCGTTCTTGTCTTCGGTGTGCACGGCTGGGCTCCATCTGTTGAGAGAAAATCAGGAGAATTTCTGAAGGAGTCGAAGTACAGAGTGCTTTCCTTCACAGAGGTGCGGGGAGCCGGTGTGGACGAGAAAAAGATTGAAGAGGCGATAGATCTTCTCATAAAAGAACTGGAGTGATGAACGTGAAGGTGTTGATAGTTGGAAACGGTCCCGGTGGGGTGGAACTGGCAAAACAACTCTCAGAAGACCACGAAATCACCATCGTCGAAAAAGAAACGGTTCCCTACTACACAAAACCCATGCTAAGCCATTACGTGGCAGGGGATGTGAAAGAAGAAAATCTCTTTCCCTATTCCCTGGACTGGTACAGAAAGAAAGGGATAAATCTTCTTCTTGGAACAACAGCCAAAAGGATCGATACAGAAAGAAAAATCCTGGAGACAGACAAGGAAATCCTTGAGTATGACACCCTCGTTCTTGCAACGGGGGCAGGACCCAGGAAGATCCAGATACCCGGTTCTGAGAGGATGTTCACTCTGAGAACAATAGAAGACGCAAAAAAACTGAAAGAAGCCATAGAAAAAGAGGGAGAACTGGTCATCATCGGAGGAGGTTTCATCGGACTTGAACTCGCAGGAAATCTCTCCAAAAAAGGCTTCAAAGTGAAAGTCGTTGAGAAAACGAACTCTCTCATGGGGCTGGACGAGGATCTGACGGAGAGGATAAAAAGTGAACTGGAAAAGTACGGTGTGGAGTTCTATCTTGGAAGAGACGTTGAGAGGATAGAAAACGACATTTTGGTCACAGACAAAGAGGAGATCCCTGCAAAGGTTGTTCTTTGCTCTATAGGGATAGTCCCAGAGGTGTCTCTTGCAAAAGAAAGCGGAATAGATGTCAACAAAGGAATTTTGGTCGACAGGATGTTCAAAACCTCAAAACCTGACGTTTACGCTATAGGAGACTGTGCAGAACACGACGGTATCATCTGTGGAACGGCAAAAGCTGCCATGGCACATGCGAAGGTCCTGGCAAACAACCTGAGAGGCATCCCGGACGAGTACGACTTCCAGTTCAGGTCTTCCTACTTCAAGTTCGGCGACTTTCCCATCGCTGTCTTGGGATCTCTCACGAAAGATGGAAACTGGCTGGACAATGAAACCAAAGCCTTCTACAGGGATGGAAAGATCGTTGGAGTTGTGGTCTTTGAAGACATGAAGAAGGCAAGAGAGTGGGAGGAAAGGCTTAGAAGCTCTCGATGAAACTCTTCGATGAAATAGCAGAAAGGTACGACCTTCTGAACAGGATCATCTCTTTTGGAACGGACCTGAAATGGAGAAAGCAAATGGTGACCCTTGTCCTAGAAAAGCATCCGAACAAGGTCCTCGATCTTGCCACGGGAACAGGTGACGTCATCAAACTTCTGAAGAAAAAAGTACCACATCTTGAAATTACTGGACTTGATTCTTCGTCGAAGATGATGGAGATAGCAAAAAAGAAAGTGAAAGATGCAGGGTTCGTCACAGGAGACGCCCACGATCTTCCTTTCAGAGATGAAGAGTTCGATGCCATCACCGTGGCCTTTGGATTCAGGAACTTCTCCGACAGAAGAAGGGTTCTGAAAGAATGCCGCAGGGTACTCAAAAAAGGTGGAAGACTTGTGATTCTTGAACTTCTTCCTCCGAACACCAGAAAGTTCACCGGGAAACTCTACTCTCTCTATCTGAAACTCTTTGTTCCCCTTCTTGGAGGAGTCTTCAGTGGGGATTTTCGTGCCTACAGGTATCTTTCCAGCTCCGTTCTCAACTTTATGACACCAGATCAGATAATGAAGATGATGGAAGAAGAAGGTTTCGAGGTGAGTTTCAGGCCCCTTCTTTTCTCTGTGGCCGGGATCTTCGTTGGTGATAAAATTTCCTCAGGGTAATTAATTCGTCTCAGAAACGAATTTAACAAGAAGGTGGTAAAAACATGAAGATCTCCATCGTCGGAGCAGGAAGCGTGAGGTTTGCCCTCCAGCTTGTGGGAGACATCGCACAGACGGAAGAACTCTCAAGAAAAGACACACACATCTACCTGATGGACGTTCATGAAAAAAGGCTCAACGCCTCTTACATCCTGGCAAGAAAGTACGTGGAGGAGCTGAATTCACCCGTGAAAGTGGTGAAGACGGAAAATCTCGACGAGGCTATAGATGGGGCAGATTTCATCATAAACACCGCCTACCCTTACGATCCAAGGTATCACGACAGTGGATCTCAAAGATGGGACGAGGTCACAAAAGTTGGTGAAAAACACGGCTACTACAGAGGAATAGACAGTCAGGAACTGAACATGGTCTCCACCTACACCTACATCCTCTCCTCCTATCCCGATGTGAAACTTGCCCTTGAGATCGCCGAGAAAATGAAAAAGATAGCACCGAAGGCGTATCTTATGCAGACCGCCAATCCCGTTTTTGAGATCACACAGGCAGTGAGAAGATGGACGGGTGCAAACATCGTGGGGTTCTGCCACGGTGTTGCCGGGGTTTACGAGGTCTTTGAAAGACTCGGCCTCGATCCCGAGGAAGTGGACTGGCAGGTCGCCGGTGTGAATCACGGAATTTGGTTGAACAGATTCAAATACAAAGGAGAAGATGCATATCCACTTCTCGATGAATGGATCGAGGAAAAACTTCCGAAGTGGGAGCCGAAAAATCCATGGGACACACAGATGTCCCCTGCTGCAATGGACATGTACAGGTTCTACGGGATGCTCCCAATAGGAGACACGGTGAGGAACGGCACCTGGAAGTATCACTACAACCTTGAGACGAAGAAAAAGTGGTTCGGAAAGTTCGGTGGAATAGACAACGAAGTGGAAAGACCGAAGTTCCACGAGCAGCTCAGAAGGGCAAGAGAGCGCCTCATAAAGCTCGCAGAGGAGGTCCAGAAAAATCCACACTTGAAGATCACAGAGGAATATCCCGAGATCTTCCCAAAGGGGAAACTCAGCGGAGAACAGCACATACCTTTCATAAACGCGATAGCAAACAACAAACGTGTGAGGCTCTTTTTGAACGTGGAAAACCAAGGAGCGCTCAAAGATTTCCCCGATGATCTGGTGATGGAACTTCCGGTCTGGGTAGACAGCAGCGGAATACACAGAGAGAAGGTAGAACCCGATCTCACACACAGGATCAAGATCTTCTATCTCTGGCCAAGGATCCTGAGGATGGAATGGAATCTGGAGGCGTACATCTCAAGAGACAAGAAGGTACTCGAGGAGATCCTCATCAGAGACCCAAGGACGAAATCGTACGATCAGGTCGTGAAAGTGCTGGACGAGATACTCAGCCTTCCTTTCAACGAAGAGATAAGAGAATACTATGAAAGTTGATTATTCAAAACAAGCCCCCTCTTCGGGGGCTTTTTCCCTGGCTGGGGCGGGTGGATTCGAACCACCGATCGCGGATCCAAAGTCCGCCGCCTTACCGCTTGGCCACGCCCCAACCCTTTCCGTGCTATAATTTTACCACCGCGGGTGTGTCTTTTCAAGGAGGGAAACGAGTGTGCGAAAAGTTGTTCTTCGCTCCAGACAGGACAACAGAGAGATCGTCCTTGAAGAGGGGGAAAATCTCTTTCAACTGGCCGAAGAATATCAAAAGTACTTCAAGTACAGAATACTCGCAGCGAAAGTGAACAACCGGATAGTGGAACTTTTCAGAACACCTGACAGAAGTGGAGAACTGGATTTCATAGATCTCACCGATCCGGATGGACTCAGGATATATCAGAGAGGGCTCGTTTTCCTGGCAAGTTTGGCAGTGAGAAAACTGAACCCGAACTGGAAGTTGAAGGTTCTTCACTCTCTTGGGAAAGGCATCTACTGCGAGATTTACGAAAAAGACAGACTGATAGTCCCTGATTCTCAACAGGTGCTCTCCATAAAAGAGAAGATGGAAGAACTCGTACAAAAAGACCTTCCCATAGAGAAGAAAACGTTCTACAAAGATGAGGCAAGAGAAATCCTCTCAAAGGAAGGTCTCGAAAAAACTGTGAGGCTTTTCAAATACAGAAAGAAACGAACCGTAAAACTCTATCATTGCGACGGATTCTGGGCTTATTTCTACGGATACCTTCCGCCCAGTACCGGCAGGATAGACATCTTCGACGTTCAGCCATACAATCAGGGAATCGTCCTTGTCCATCCAGACCCAAAGACAGGAGACCTCCCGACGATACATATGCCGAAACTTTCCCGGGTGTTTCTAGAATACGCTCGCTGGCTCAGTGTTTTAGAGATCGAGTACGTATCGGATCTCAACGACATCATCGCTCACGGTGAAAGAGAAGTATCTGAACTCATGCTCCTTTCCGAGGCACTGCACGAGAAAAAGGTATCAGACATAGCAGACGAGATAGCAAAAGACAGAAGAAGGCGTCTTGTTCTGATAGCGGGGCCATCGTCCTCTGGAAAGACCACCTTCGCAAAGAGACTCTCACTGCAACTCAGGGTGAACGGACTAAAACCCGTTGCCATATCCCTCGACGACTATTTCGTGGACAGAGAAAAGACACCCCGTGATGAAAATGGAAATTACGATTTCGATTCCATAGAAGCCCTGGATATAGATCTTTTCAACAGGCATCTTCAAGATCTTCTTGCTGGAAAAGAGGTGACTCTTCCGAAGTTCAACTTCAAGATTGGAAAGAGAATGAAAGGGCCAACCCTCAAATTAGAAAAGGACAACATCATAATCGTCGAAGGAATACATGGCCTGAACGAGCAACTGACGGCTTCGATACCGAGGGAACAGAAGTTCAAGATATACGTGAGTGCTCTGACACATCTGAACATCGACGATCACAACAGAGTCACAACAACAGACACTCGCCTTCTCAGAAGAATCGTGAGAGACTACAAGTTCCGAGGACACACTGCGTACGACACACTGAAGATGTGGCCAAACGTCAGAAGAGGGGAAGAAAGAAACATCTTTCCCTATCAGGAAGAAGCAGATACGATGTTCAACTCAGCTTTGGTGTATGAAATTCCCGTGCTCAGAATATTTGCTGAACCTCTTCTTGTTCAGGTTCCAGAGGACACACCGGAGTACTCGGAAGCACTGAGGCTTTTGAAACTTCTGGACTTCTTCTTGCCGATCACGAACATAGAAGATATTCCTGATAAATCGATCTTGAGAGAATTCATAGGAAGGAGTATCTTCAAATACTGAGATGAAGACGCTCTGGTTGATACTGATTCTTTCTTTCACTGTTTCTCTGGCAGAAACCTTTACGCTGGATGCTACCCTGCTGAACTTCGACGAAATTTTGCAGGTTTTGATGGAGCATTCAAGGATCTTCGAAACCACCCCACCGTCCACAGGAACGGTGGGAAGTCTCAGGTATCTGGAGTACAACAACCACGTTCTTGCAAACGTAGAAAACCTATACATCCTCGACAACAATAAGCTGCCAGATCCAGGTGTTCCGTTAGAAACTCTAAAATTGTTTGGCGTAGACTATGTACAATCAGATGGGACCATCAGAATGATCACATGTCGAGTGAACTCCATAGAGGAGATTGGAAGAACGATCGTTGTGAACTACGAAGGTGAAAGAAACTTCGATATCGAACAGACGGAAGACTCTATGAAGATCGTCGCAAAAGACTGGCTCGTTTTCAGGGGAAAACCGGCCGCACCCGGGGATGTGCTCTTTGAAAAAGGAGAAGCTGTAGTAGAAAAAACTGCAGAGAGCGATGGTCAGTTCAGAGTCTTGCTGAAATTCAAACAAGCAACTGGATACGTTGTAAAACCCTTGGGAGAGAGGATCGATCCCTTCGAGAAAGACACGGTTTTCCTTGTGGGATACGGTGATGGAAGGGTGATCGTGAGGAGTTTTTCAAAAGACTTGAATGGGCTCGATCTTCCCGCTTATTCGAACTCTTTGAAGATTGCAAAGAAGATAGCAGACGAGATGGGTTACAGAATCGAGATATGTCCCATATACGATATTCCCGTTGGAGTCACAGGGGTTGTAGTCCTTCTGAGAGATGAAAAAGACATGTCAAAACTTCTGGACGTCATTGAGAGGTTGATGAAAGAATGAAAAAGTACGCTTTTTTTACGATAATTCTGATGACGATCGTGGTTTTTTCAACAGAGCTGAAGATATGCTATTTGAACGAGGACCTTCTGCCCGTTGTCAAGGTGATAGAAGCAAAGGAAAATCCTGTTCTTGAAATCTTCGAGGCTCTCTCGTCTCCTCCCCCGGAACTGAGGAGTTTCGTTCCTCAGAATGTGCTGAGAGCTTATTTCTTCGTTGGAGACTACCTGATCTTAGACCTGTACGGCGAAAAGCTGAAAGGAATGGACTTTGAAGCAGAAAGGTACTTTCTCCATCAGACACTCTACACGATCTTTTTGAACGTGAAGGGTGTGAACAACGTGTACATACTCGTGGATGGGAAAAGACGCGGCGTGCTCGTCAAACATGTGGACATCAGATTCAGTTTTCCAAGAGAGGTGTGGGAGAAGTGGCCGATACACTGAAACCAGGAGACAGAGTGCTTCTTTCGTTCGAGGACGAGAGTGAATTTCTGATCGATCTGGAAAAGGACAAAAAACTGCACACACACCTTGGTGTGATCGACCTTAACGAGGTCCTTGAAAAAGAAACCGGAGACATCATAAGAACGTCATCCGGAAAAAAGGGCTACATCCTGAAACCCCGGCTGATCGACGAGATCATGAACATGAAGCGAAGAACACAAATCGTCTATCCAAAGGATTCGTCATTCATTGTTATGATGCTAGATGTGAAAGAGGGAGACAGGGTCATCGATACGGGTGTTGGAAGTGGGGCGATGTGTGCAGTTTTTGCACGAGCCGTTGGAAGCTCCGGAATGGTCTTTGCTTACGAAAGAAGAGAAGAGTTCGCAAAACTTGCAGAAGAAAACCTGACGAAATGGGGTCTGATCGAGAGAGTTACAATAAAGGTGAGGGACATATCCGAGGGGTTCGACGAGAAAGGTGTGGATGCTCTGTTTCTGGACGTGCCCGATCCCTGGAACTACGTGGATCGATGCTGGGAAGCCCTGAAAGGTGGTGGAAGATTCGCAACCGTCTGTCCAACTACCAATCAAGTCCAGGAAACTCTGAAGAGGTTGTACGAACTTCCTTTCGTGAAGGTGGAAGTATGGGAGAGTCTCTTCAGACCTTACAAGCCCGTTCCAGAAAGGCTGAGGCCGGTGGATAGAATGGTTGCACACACGGCTTACATGATATTCGCCACAAAAGTTTGTAGAAAGGAGGAAATATGATGAAGCTCAATCAACTCTCAAGGTTTGTCATCATCAGTGCTTTAGTGCTGGTTCTCACACTCATCCTCGGTGGATCCACCAAAACAGACCTCACCATAGAAGAGGTAAACAAGGCATTGGAGCCGTTCTTCGACTCTCTTTCTTACATACTGAACTACTACTACGAAGCAGACAAACTCGATATCAACAAGCTCATAGATCACGCCATAGACGGCCTTGTGAAGGGAACAGGAGATGATTTTTCCTACTATCAGGATCCAGAAACCTATCGTGAAAGCCAGATAGAGATGAAGGGAGAGTACGGCGGCCTTGGAATAGAAGTGACTTACGACACAGAGCACAGTGCCATAAAGGTGGTTGCACCGATGTATGGAACGCCGGCATGGCGGGCTGGGCTGAAAGCGGGAGATCTCATCATAACGATAGACGGGACACCAGTCTCCAAGATGACGTACATGGAGGCGGTGAACAATCTGAGGGGTGAGCCTGGAACACCCGTGACGATAGAGGTTTTGAGAGATGGAGAAAAACTCACTTTCACCATCGTCAGGGAAAAGATAGAGATAAAAATGGTGCTCTACTCGTTCATAGAAACGGAGAAAGGAAGAATCGGATACGTGAGAATAACCCGATTCGGTGAAAAAGCCGATTCGGACATGAAGAACGCACTGGACAAGATCTTCGAAAAAGGTGTCAAGGGATTGATCATCGACGTGAGGGACAATCCAGGAGGATATCTCGATGTTGCACTAAAAATTGTCAGCATGTTCGTTGACAGAGGTGTGATCTTGAAGGTAAGAAACGGCTTTGGTGAAGAGGACGTTTACGAGTCCTACGGAAACAACTATCCGAACGTTCCGATAGTCGTTCTAACGAACGAAGGATCGGCCTCGGCATCTGAGATTCTAACGGGTGCTCTGAAAGATCTTGGCATCGCCACCGTGGTCGGCAGAAAAACTTTCGGTAAAGGTTCCGTTCAGACGGGATTTCCTCTGAGTAACGGTGGTGTGCTCTTTTTGACCACAGCGCACTATCTCACACCTTCAGGAAAGGACATACACAGAATTGGTATAGAACCAGACGTTGTGGTTGAAGAAGAGGTAGAAGAAGAGCTCCACGCGGAGACAAGAGAACAGATAGAGATAGATACAGAAAAGGATCCGTTTATAAAGAAGGGCCTGGAAGTTCTGCTAGAGAAGATAAAATGACGAGAAATGGCTTTCTTCTGGTTCTGATGGTGGCAGCGCTGGTTCTGTTTTTTGTGGATCTGTCCTTTAAAACGGAAAGGAAGGAGTTCACAAGATTTCCTTCCTTTGATGTTGGTGTGCATACTCCTTGGAAATCTACCGTTGATCGCATCAGAAACGAGCTCAACAGATCCATTCTTGTAAACGAAGTTCTAAAGGAAGTGAAGAATATTGACTATTACCCGGAATGGAAGTCGTTTGTTTTCAAAGATCGGGAAGATTTTGAGAGAGCGCTGAATGTGGTGAAAAGAGAAACAGGAAAAAACGTATCCATTGAGAAGACAGAAGAAAACGTAGAGTACTTCTTTGCAGAGGGTATGTACTTCATCCTGAAGGTGAAATGATGCTTGTGAAACTGGATGAGTCCATGAAGAAATTCTCATTTGTGGTACCGATCACTGTGTTCTTCGTGAACGTTCTTGGTTTCTGGAACGAAATCGTAGTGGTGTACAACTCCTTGAGACTCCCTCTGAAGGTGGCAGAACTTTTTCTTTGTTTCATGATCTATTCTCTGATCGTGTCCGGTATCTACAAAATGGCAACCGGCGAATCTCCCGACAAGATGATGGTGTCGTTTTCTCCTTACATATTCTTGCCTCTTCTTTCTGTGTTTATTGACCCAAGATGGTCCATTTTGATCTTGTTTCTTGTTTCTGTTCTTTTCTTCAATAGATTGGATAAGAAAACGATCCTTGTTATTTTGATCAGGACTCCCGCTCTTTTTCTTTTCATATGGAAGATTTCCTCGTGGATGAGGTGAATGTGGTATGAACATCGGTATGTTCAGTGATACTTACGCACCTCAGATAAACGGAGTGGCAACGTCCATAAGACTTTACAAGAAAAAACTCACAGAACGAGGCCACCGGGTATTTGTAGTGGCCCCTTCCGCTCCAGAGAATGAAAAAGATGTCCTTGTGGTGAGAAGCATTCCTTTTCCTTCAGAAAGACAGCACAGGATCTCCATAGCCTCAACCAGAAAGATTTTAGATTTTGCGAAGAAAGAGGGAATCCAGGTAGTGCATAGCCATTCTCCTTTTTTCATGGGATTCAAGGCGCTCAAGGTCCAGGAAGAACTGAAACTTCCACACGTTCACACATACCACACGCTCCTTCCTGAGTACAGACACTACATTCCCAAACCTTTTACCCCTTCGAAAAAGATGGTTGAACATTTCAGCGCATGGTTTTGCAATCTGGTGAACATAGTGATCGCACCAACAGAAGATATAAAAGCAGAACTGGAAAGTTACGGAGTGAAAAGACCCATCAGGGTTCTTCCGACAGGAATAGAGGTCGAAAAGTTCGAATCGGCTGAGGCTGGAGATCTCAAGAAAAAGTTGGGACTTGAAGGAAAAAAGGTGATACTTTACGCTGGAAGGATAGCAAGGGAAAAGAACGTGGATTTCCTTTTGAAGATCTTCGAGAGATTGAATTCTCCAGATCTGTGCTTTGTGATGGTGGGAGATGGACCCGAACGAAAAGAGATCGAAGAGATCGCAAGAGAAAAAAAACTGAACCTTATCATAACAGGTTACGTTGATCACGAGAAAATACCTGAGTATTACAAGCTAGGAGATGTTTTCGTGTTCGCCTCTAAAACGGAAACACAGGGACTGGTGCTTCTGGAAGCACTGGCCTCTGGTCTTCCAGTTGTGGTTTTGAAGTGGAAGGGAGTGAAAGACGTTCTCAAAGGTTGCGAGGGAGCGATACTTCTGGAAGAAGAAAATGAAATGGCTTTTGCCAGAACCCTAAGGGAAATCCTCACGAACCCCAATCTCAGAGACGAACTCTCAAGGAAGGGAAAAGAATTTGTGAAAAAGGAGTGGGCCGTGGATCGATTTGTTGAAAAGCTGGAAGAGATATACATGGAGGCAATAGAAGAAGGACCACTTGAGATAAGCGCCTCCCTTATGATAAAGGAATTCGTGAAGTTCGAAAAGCTGAAAACTTTCTTCTCTAAACTGGAAGAGAGGATCTGGAGGTGATCTGATTGTTTCCGTTTCATCTGTTTCTCGGTCACGTTGTGGCAGATCACGGATTCACGAACAACGCGAAGATAAGAGAGTACAGTGGCTGGAAGCTGATAGGTCACATAATCTGGTCTGTTTTTGCGATCCTGGCTTTCACCTTCGATGTTGTGCTCAAGTCAGAAAGTGGCATGGTCGTTTTCTTTGTGGCAGTGGTGGTTCATCTGGTAGGAGATAGTCTCAGAACGTATCTGCATAGAAAAGGAAAGAAACGAGCGATAGATTTGCTGGAACTTTTCCTCCTTGTCGTGTTTTTGATTTTGAATTTTTACATCAAAGATCTCTTCAAAAGTTCTTATCTCACATCGGAGTTTGTTTTCTATCTTCTTGGGATGAACGCTGCTTCTGTAGCCATAACGTATTTTTTCCGTAACCTTTTACCAGGTGATCCGAAGATCTCTGATATAGAAGGAATTTCTGAAAGACTTGCTTTCTTTGTTTTTCTCCTTGCCGGAAAGGAGATCTTCGCTTTCCTTTCCCTTGCCCTCGGTTTTCTCTATAGACTCTGGAAATTCAAAAAACCTGACGTGAGGTGGTGGTTGAGTCCCGTTCTTGGTGTGGTCGTGTCTGTTCTCTGGAACTGGATGATGTACGGGAGGATCATCTGATGACGTACGCTGTAGGGGACATACACGGTTGTTTCCTTGCCTTAAAGATCCTCATTGAGAGATTACCTCTGAAAAAAGACGACGAGCTCGTTTTCCTTGGAGACTACGTGGACAGAGGGCCGAATTCGAAAGAAGTGGTGGAATTCTTGGTAGAACTTTCTAGACACCACAAATGTATCTTTTTGAGAGGAAATCATGAAGAAATGCTTCTGAACTGTGTGAAGAATCACTCCGAGTGTGATCTTTGGTATTTCAATGGAGCAAGAAGTACAATAGAAAGTTTTGGAAGTATCGATGAGATCAGAAAGTACCTGGATTTTTTTGAAAGTACAGTTTACTACTATGAAAAGGGAAATTTTGTCTTCGTCCATGGTGGCGTGAGACCTGGAGTACCTCTTGAAAAGCAAAATCCCTTCGATCTTGTATGGATAAGGGACGAGTTCATCTACAGTGAAAACCCCCTTCCTGGGAAAACGGTGGTGTTTGGTCACACTCCCCTTGCGGAACCTTACATCTCATCGGATAAAATAGGTATAGACACGGGATGCGTTTACGGAGGGAAGCTCACGGCCCTAAGGGTGGAAGATAGAACGCTCTTCCAGGTGAAATGTACAGATAGGAGATGGTAGCATGATAGCCGTTTATCCTGGATCTTTTGACCCCATAACACTGGGCCATGTGGACATAATAAAGAGGGCGCTGAACATTTTCGATGGGCTTGTTGTTCTCGTAACTGAAAACCCGCGAAAGAAATATCTGTTCAGTCTGGATGAGAGAAAAAAACTTGTGGAATCTGCATTGAAAAACGTGGACAGGGTGAGGATAGATGTTCACCGAGGTTTGCTCGTGAATTATTTGAAGAAACATGGTATAAAAGTTCTGGTGAGAGGTCTCAGAGCTGTGACGGATTACGAGTACGAACTCCAGATGGCTCTTGCCAATAAAAAACTTTACAGTGAACTGGAAACAGTTTTTCTGACGGCAAGTGAAAAGTTTTCTTTCGTTTCATCGAGTCTTGTTAAAGAGGTGGCCATGTATGGAGGAGATGTAACGGAGTGGGTACCTTCTGAAGTTGCCAGGGCACTGTACGAAAAATTGAAGGAGGGAAAGTAATGAAGATAAAAGTGATTCTCCCGGATGGAAGTGAAAAGGAGTACGAAAAGGGAACAACACCGATGGAAATCACTCGGGAACTCGACCTCAAAAAGGTGATAGGTGCTGTTGTGGATGATGAAGAGCTCTGGGATCTCAAAAGACCTCTGGAGAGGAATTGTAGAATACGTTTTGTAACACTCGAAGATCCCGAGGCACCCGAGTTTTACAGACACACGATGGCACACATTCTCGCCCAGGCTGTAATGAGATTGTACGGAAAAGAAAACGTGAAACTGGGAATAGGCCCCACCATAGAAAACGGATTTTACTACGATTTTGACATAAGAAACGGAAAACTCACAGAAGAAGATCTCCCAAGGATAGAACAGGAGATGAGAAAGATAATAAGGGAGAACCTTCCCATAGAGAGGAAAGAGATCAGCAAAGACGAGGCAAGGGAAATCTTCAAAGATCAGTCGTACAAACTGGAACTGATAGAGGAAATAGAAGGAAACACGGTGACGATTTACCGTCAGGGGGAATTCATTGACCTGTGCAAAGGACCACATCTTCCTTCGACCGGTATGGTGAAACATTTCAAGTTGCTTTCGGTGTCCGGAGCCTACTGGAGAGGTAATGAGAAAAATCCCATGCTCACAAGAGTCTACGGCACAGCCTTTGCAAAGAAAGAGGACCTTGAAAACTATCTGAAATTTCTTGAAGAGGCACAGAAGAGAGATCACAGAAAACTCGGACCTCAACTGGAACTCTTCATGTTGAACACAGAATACGCCCCTGGTATGCCCTTCTTTCTCCCCAAAGGTGTCGTTGTACTCAACGAACTGATGAACTTTTCTCGAGAACTACACCGAAAGAGAGGCTATCAGGAGATCTTCACTCCACTCATAATGAATGAACAACTCTGGAAAATCTCAGGGCACTGGGATCATTATGCTGAGAACATGTATTTCATCGAAAAAGACGAAGAGAGATACGCAGTAAAACCCATGAACTGTCCAGGTCACATCCTTGTATACAAAAGCAGAGCCGTGTCCTACAGGGATCTTCCTTTGAGATTCTTCGAGTTCGGTCGGGTACACAGGTACGAAAGAAGCGGTGTTCTCCATGGCCTCATGAGAGTGAGGTCCTTCACTCAGGACGACGCACACATATTCTGTACACCAGATCAGATCGAAGATGAGATACTCGGAGTTCTAGAACTGATAAACACCATATACAGCCAGTTTGGCTTCACCTACAGGGTCGAACTCAGTACGATGCCTGAAGACCATATGGGTGATGAGGCGATCTGGGAAAGGGCTACAAACGCTTTGAAAAGAGCCCTGGACAGAGCGGGACTTCCTTACAGGGTGAACGAAGGAGAGGGTGCCTTCTACGGTCCCAAGATAGACTTTCATATAAAGGACTCTCTCGGAAGGGAATGGCAGTGTGCCACGATACAGCTTGACTTCATGATGCCAGAAAAATTCAACGTCACGTACATCGGGCCTGACAACAGGGAGCACACAGCGGTAATGATACACAGAGCGATATATGGTTCTTTAGAGAGGTTCTTTGGTATTCTCATAGAACACTTTGCAGGAGCGTTTCCAACCTGGATCGCACCGATCCAGGTAGCGGTGATCCCGATATCGGATAAGCACAACGAAGGAGCAAAGAAAGTGGCAGCAGCACTTTCCAATGAAGGATTCAGAGTTTTTCTGGACGATCGAAGAGAAACGCTGGGATACCGTATAAGACAGGCGCAGATTCAGAAAATACCTTACATGATCGTATTGGGAGACAGGGAGCTCGAAAGTGGGAAACTCTCCGTGAGAACACGTTCAGGAAAAGAGATAAAAGACGTGAAAATGGATGTTTTCATAGACACATTGAAAAAGGAAGTAAAAGACCGCAAGTTGAAGCTCATATTGGAGGGATAAAGATGAAGTGCTTTTTCGAGGAAGAAGACTTTGAAGAAATCGTGGAAAAGATGGATAGGCTTTACACGAAAGTGGATAATCTGGAAGAATCAGATATCGCTTTCTTAAAAAGGAAGGTTCCCTTCTCCGGAATTTCAGTTGTGAGAGAAAAAAACAACTACACGATTTACAAAGGAGAAGAAAAACTTCTGGAGATACCAGAAAATAGTAGAGAACTTCCGGTTGTCGCAGCTTACGTTCTTGCAGGCGAGAAAATGCTCACTGCAAGCTGGACGCGAAGAATGGTGAGTGGACTTCTTCAAGCGATGATAGTTCTGATGGAGATAGAAGATGAAAACGGCTGGAGCCACTCTCAGAGGGTAACAAGACTTGCTGAACGTGTCGGAAAAAAGCTGGGACTCTCCGAAAAGAGACTTTCCTTTTTGAAAGAATGCGCCATGCTTCACGACGTTGGAAAGATAGGAATCGAGCAACTCATGCTTTATACCCCAACAAGGATCCAGATATTCGAGCAATACCCTCAGGATCACACAATCATGGGTTCTGTTTTTCTGGCTTCCCTTGAAGTGCTCTGGGATGCGGTTCCTATCGTGAGGCATCATCATGAGAACTGGGACGGAACAGGTTATCCAGATGGTCTCAAAGGTGAGGAGATACCTCTCGAAGCACGCATCATAGCCGTCTGTGACTATTACGATGTTCTCACCAACTTCGTTTCATCTGAGTGGGAAGGGCGTGTGAAAACTCACGATGAGGCCATAGAAATGATTAAAAAAGAAGCAGGAAGAAAATTCGATCCAACGGTCGTGGATGCTTTCCTGAAAATATTCTCAGACGAGACTGTCGAGTAACACTCCCACAAGAAGTTCCGGTGTTCTGAGGCTCGCTTTCAGCACACTGAGTGCCAGTTTTAATCTTTCTATATCTTCTTTCAATCTTTCTCTCTCAGCTGGATCGGTTTCTTGACTGAGACGTCTTTGAAGCTCTAGGATCTTTCTTTCTATTTCGTCCTGTCTGTCCTGAAACTCATTTACTCTTTCTCCTTTCTGAGATACTGGAGTGTATATGTACACCTGTGTTCGTCCTGCGATCGCTGCAAGGAAAGATCCACGTTTTCTCATATCCAGGGCTATGTTGCTGTATATGACGTACCCGCCCTCTCTGAGGGCTTCTTTCTTGAACGCCATCAGATTCGATATCTCCTGGGAAAGCACTCTGATCACACTGCGGCTTGCGGGAGCCGAATATGGAATTCCTGGCTCTCCAGGATCCAATCTGTAACCCAGAACGGGGTTAGAGATCATGATCTCACCCCTCAAATCTTTCCAATCATGTTCGTGATCGATGCCTTCACCTCGACCTTACCGTTCGAAAAGTCCATCGTTATCTTTGGAAGTTCTGCTTTCTTGTGGAAGCCGTGCTTTTTTTTCATCCCGATCTTTTCCAGAACAGGCCTCCAGCTACCACAGTTCACGTACAGTTTCTTTCCAGCAGGTGTGGGAACTATCTTGTAAGTAAAATGATGAACGTGTCCCATTACAAGTATATCGACTCTATCAACTTTGTCCAAATCTTCGTAACCCACCATGAACTTCTTCCATTTCTGACTTCCTTTCAACACAATTTTGGCCCACTTTTGAAGATAATCCAACCTACGAAGTTTTCTGAATGTGTAGACTGTCCTCACAAGAATTCTGCCCATTTCCAGACCACCGAGTCTGTTCACGAACAACTTGGAGAGCCAGTGGGTCCTTGGAAAGTTGTTTCTCATCCATCTTTTTGCCTCATTCGTTCTCAACATGTCGAGAAAGCTTTTCAACCAGAGCTCCACCAGATCCACTCCGATATCGTAGATCTCCGTTACATGTTCGAACCAATGAAAAACGTCGAGAAGAGGTCTTACATTGTCGTAGTCTCTAATCACATCTTCTGGAGCAAAGTTTATGACATTTTCGTCGAAGTTCACCATCATGTACCTTGCTATGAAATCTCCAAGAGGTGGTATGATCTTTTTGCTTTTTCTGTCCAGCGAGAAACGATTTATAACGTCAAACTGGTTGCCGTGAAGAACTAGCAACTTTGTTTTTTCGTCGTAGTAATAGGGCAAGATCTCAAATCGATCGAATCTTTCCTTCAGAGCTTTTTGAAGATTTTCATTTTTGAGAATATGATAGTCATGGTTTCCCACCACGTAGTAGATTGTGTGTTTTTTTGCAAATTTCTTGAGCGTTTCGAAGATCTTCTCGTGTTTTTTCTCTATCTCGTTTATTACGGTTTCGTCGAGGCTTCTCAATACTTCATCGAAAGAAACAAGTCCCAATTCTTTCACAACGCGGCTTTCGAGGATCTCAAATCCGTCCCCTACAATGAAGAGTTCCACTTCTTTTTCATCCAGTAGATCTTCCAGGAAATCTGAAAGTTCGCTATCGAAAAAGAAATCATCCTTGGCGGATCCGTCTCCTATGTGAAGATCACTTATGAAGACCCTCTTTATGTTCTCTCACCCCATCTTTCGAAGAAACTGCCAAGTTTTATTTCAAGAGCGAGTGTGTTCAGATAGGCGCTTTCTCCCTCTGGAACGATGAATGTTTCAAAGGGTTCTACTTTCCTTCCGTCGAGCTCCCCTCTTTCAAGAACAACGACTGCACAGAAACCTCTCAAAGTTTCCTTGCTTATCTTTCTGATCCTGAAGTATTCACATTCAAACCTTTCAAAATTTTTTATCAGAAGATCTTCGACCTTTCTTTTTTTCATCACCCTGAAAGCCTTTTCCACGTGGAGTTCTCTGTCCCGACCCCAATCGTAGACTCTGTAGGTGAGATCTGATGATTGCTGAACTTCCACGAGAAAACCGCTGGGTCCCAGTGCGTGCACCGTTCCTGCGGGAAGAAAGACAAAGGTTCCAGGCTGGACATTCACCTTTTTCAATGCTCCATCCCAGTTTCCGCTCGAAAATGCCTCTTTGATTTTCTCCGGGTCCTCTCCAATGGCTATCTGTCCGGACTCCACGAAGTACCACGCTTCCGTTTTTCCCCAGGGTTCTTTTTCTAGTCTCTGTGCTTCATCGTCGTTCGGATGCACCTGCACCGAGAGCCAGTCTTCGGCGGAGATGAGCTTCACAAGGAGTGGAAAGCGGGGAAAGACCTTTCCAAGGATCTTCTCCATGTCTTTGTTGAGATCCAGGCCTTCTGATGTTTCGGTGATGAACAGAGGATGTCCTGAGAGAAGCCACACCTCACCTATCTTTTCTTCCGATCCAAACATTCTTCCAAGGCGATGACTTCCCCAGATCTGCTTTCTTAGTTTAGGAAAAACTTTGAGCATCATTCTGAATAACCTCCCACCCTTATTTCGCCGTCTCTGTAGTAGAAAACTGCCTTTGTGAGTTCTTTTTCCACACGAAACACCTTGTTGAACATGACGATCTCAACTCCAGGATAAGCAACCTCCTTCACAACAACAGAAGCGTTCTTTGCCATCTCTTCGGCTATCTCGTTCAACCTTTTGAGTTCTTGCTCGTTCTTCTGTATGGAGTCTCTGAGATTTATCAACGTGTTGCTTACCTTGTTCAGAAGTGCTTCTTTGTCGGGAGGAAATTTGTCTTTAAGAGCACTCTGCATCTTTCTGAGCTCAACCAGAACTTTGGTGAGTTTTTGAACGTTTGTCTTATCGAGTGAAACCTGAGCGGAGATGATCTTTATCTTCTCGTTCACCTCCGGATCGACACCCACTTCTACTCTCGTTTTAATTCCTATGGGAGATCCAAGCTGAAAGGTTTCAACTTTGACTCGAGCGATTATCACACCACCTCTTATACTGCCTTTGCTTCCTGTCACCGTTACACTACTGGCCTTGACAGTGGAATTTTCTATACTCTTCTCCACCATTACTTCCTCAGCTTCCACCTCGGCGTTCTCTATGAAGACCGTTTTGATCGTTTTTTTTGCCTTCACGAAGGCCTTTCCCCTTCCTTTTATGCCACCCGTTGTAATGCTACCGCCAAAGGAAACGACCGTTGCTGCTTCTATGACCCCCTTCACTTCGATGTCTTCCTGGGCCCTCACAACGAAATCCGGCTTCACGTCACCCTTGACGATCACTCTTCCTGGAAAATCTATGTTACCGGTGGAGTAATCAACCGATTCCACTTCCAGGGTATCGTTCACATGTATCGTCCCGTTCGGTTCAATGATCAGTAAGCCGCTCTTTGTGGCAATGATCTCATTGTCCTTCAATGTCACATTGTATCCAAGGTGATACTCCGGCATCTTTCCTGGTTTTGGTTTTACGGGATTTCCGAAAACATCCCTTCCCTCTTCACCGGAAGTGGGTGGTACGATGCGAGCAATGGTCTCTCCTCTTTTAACGATGACCCTTTGCTTTGCAGGTATTTCTCTGAGATCGACTCTGCCGTCACTCTGAGAAACACCTTCCACTTTCTTCAGCAGCTCCACTCTTCCATCTTCACCATCGACAGGTGGAGTGCCTTCTGCGATCAGAACAGGTGTGTTGTAAACAGGAGATCTTGTGAGATCGTCAACTACATCCTCTTTTATTCCGTACTTTATCCCGGCATACTGTAGAGCACTTATAAGTTCTTCCTTCGACAGGGGAGGTTCGTCGGGTCTTTCTTTCCTTACGATGACGTAAGCCTGCATCCTGTCTTCTGATACAGTGAACTCCACCTTCACCCCTACCCCCTCGCTTCACCAGGGATTTTTCTCCAGAAACTCTTTCATCGCTTTCATGGCTCGTTCTGCGAGAAGTTTCCTGCGCTCGAACTTGTTTCGAACCCGGACAGAAAGAGGAGGAAGCAGCCCAAAGTTTGCGTACATCGGTTTCAGATCACCTTCGACCTTTTCTATTATATAACTGAAGAGAGCTCCCATCATGGTTTCTTCAGGAAGGCGAAGCGGAGAAAGACCTTTCAGGATTCTGTACACGTTGTACGCTACGTAGATCCCGGATGCCGCCGATTCCATGTACCCTTCCACACCGGTGATTTGCCCCGCAAAGAAAACATTAGGATGTTTTTTCAAACGAAAGAAGGGATCAAGTACTCTGGGAGAATTGATGTAAACATTCCTGTGCATCACACCGTAACGGACGATCTCTGCGTTTCTCAAGCAGGGGATCTTCTGGATGACCTTCTTCTGTTCTCCCCATTTCAACCTCGTTTGAAATCCAACGAGGCTGTAAAATTTTCCTTCTCTGTCTTCACGACGAAGTTGAACCACGGCGTACGGTTCTTTACCGGTTCGAGGATCCACCAGTCCTGTCGGTCTCAGAGGGCCGTATCTCAGAGCGTCCTTTCCACTTTTTGCGATCTCTTCAACAGGCTGGCATCGTTCAAAGAGAAACCTTCTGTCGAAATCCTCCATTTCAATGACCTCTGCCTCAACGAGCGCTTTCCAGAGTTCCTCGTATTCTTCCCTGGTGAGAGGACAGTTTATGTAATCGTTCCCCTTTCCGAATCTGTCTCCCCAAAAACACCCGCTCATGTCTATGGACTCAAAGGTCACAATCGGAGAAACAGCATCGAAGAAGAACAGAAAGTCTTCTCCTAGAAGCTCTCTCAAAAAAGAAATGAGCCCCTCTGAGGTAGCTGGTCCCGTCGCCACTATCCAGATACCCTCATCGGAATTGAAACCGGTAACTTCTTCTCTTACGATCTCAACATTTTCCATTCCCTCTATTATTTTTGTGACCTCTCTTGCAAAGGCGTTCCTATCCACAGCCAGCGCCTTCCCAGAAGGAACACGCGTTCTTTCTGCCACTTCGAGGATTAGAGAACCCATCATCTTCATTTCAGCTTTCAAAAGGCCCTCGGCATTCGTTATCTCTTCCGATTTGAAAGAGTTGCTACAGACGGGTTCTGCAAAGTATCCAGTTTTGTGTACTTCCGTCATCTTCTTTGGACGCATTTCATAAAGATGCACTTTTACTCCACGTTTTCCAAGGTTATACGCAATTTCTGAGCCTGCAAAACCTGCTCCGATGACGTTCACAATCATTGTGTCACCTCAAATCTTTCCTGACTATAGTGAGATTGCCCACTTTCAGAGGTCGTATCTTGATATCGTCCACCACCTGATGGATTATGTAAAGACCGTACCCTCCCTCTCTAGGATTCTTCAGATCTGGAGGAATGGGTTTCAGTCTGGTGGGATCCACAGGATCACCGAAATCCCTTACAAGAATGTAGAAAGCTCCATCTTTCACCACATAACTCACAATAATCTTTTTCGTCTCATCTCCTTTGTAAGTGTGCTTTATCACATTGGCGAGAAGCTCTCCAAGGACTATCTCCATGTCCACAACTAAACTATTCGGAAAGCCGTTAAGCAACAAAAAATCACGCATAGTAGAGCGTGCAATCTTTATGTATGAACGTTTGGAAGGAACGATGAGGAACATCAAGTTTTGCAACTTCAGCCCTCCCTCAACAACACAAAAGCTTCCAGCGGAATCCTTGGAGAAATGAGAAAATCTTGCTCGAACTTTAAAATCTCCTTGAACACTTCTTCTTCGCTCTTTTTCGTTGAGTCGGCTGTCTTCGAGACGTCTCCTGTTCTCAGGAAAATTCTCACGGTATCTGAAACAGGGACCTTCGTGAAACTGTATTCGTAGAGCCTCTCATAGAAGGATACGTTTTGTTCAACATATTTGGTCATCATCAGAGCTTTTCTTACTGCTTCTCTAATCTCTTTCTCCGGATCTGAAAATGCGATCCTTCCTTCCGAGATCGTTTTGCGAAAAGAAACGTTCGAAGGAGAAACCCCAACATCGAAACTTCCAGCGTTGTAAACGGCATCCACAAACAAAGAAAGCTCTTCTCTGAGAAGAAGACGACTTTCAAAACCTTCTGACTGCACCACAAACACTCTTTTTCCAGGACGCCAGTTTTCAGAAAGAATCTCCACTACCTTCTCCACTTCTTCATTGTACCACCTTGTTTTGAGAAATTCGTGGTTCAAGAGTTCCACGATCAGATCCCATGGTTCGATTTTAGTCTCAACGAAAACAGCCATCTTCCCAAGAATCGTCTTTGCAGGAAAACAGTAGATACTTCCTTTCACAGGGACGTTCGATTCCAGAACGGTCTTCGTGGTTTCAAAGATGAAAGAATCAGAGAGTCCAAGCCCGTTCCAAAGGATCTTCTCACCGTCACACACCGTTATTCTCTCGGGAAGCCTTAGCATGTAGCTTCCTCCTTCTTTCCAGGAGACTGAACACGCATCCACAGTAATTCTGCCTGTAAATTCCAAGTTCTCTGGAAAATCTCACACCCACCTGATAGGCTCCTCCCTTTCTGAAATTCTTGAAATAGAATACCACACCGTACTTTTTCTCCAACGTCTTTCCTATCTCCTCGATCATGGAAAGGTCCTTTTTTGGACTCGCAAGGAGGGTGGTGGAAAAAGAATCGTGTCCCCTTTTTAAAGCTTCCTGAGCGGTTCGTTTGAGAAGAAAGCCAATACACCTTTTACATCTTTCACTGCCTTCACCGAGATCTCTGTAATCTCGAACGACGTGATACCAACTTTTCACTTCATTCACCGAATATTCTCCGAAAATCACCTTCAAGGAAAAGTGAGACGCCACGCTCTTTACAGCGTCTTCTCTCTTTCTGTACTCCAAAGGAGGCTGGATGTTAGGATTGTAAAAGAAAAACTCTGCATCTTTCACATGAAAAAGTGTTGTGAGAAGATCTGGGGCACAGCAAACGTGTATCAGCACCCTCTCACCTCAAAAGAGTTTGGAAGAATCCAGAAGGAGTGTGACAGGTCCATCGTTCACCAGATGAACGTGCATGTGTGCTCTGAAGATCCCTTTTTCCACCTTCAACCCCTTCTTCTCCAGCAGGTCTATGAACTTCTCATAAAGTTCTTTCCCTTTCTCGGGAGGAGCGGCCTCTGTGAAAGAAGGTCTTTTTCCTCTGCGGCAGTCTCCATAGAGTGTGAATTGAGAGACCACAAGCACTTCTCCCCCAACATCCATAACCGATAAGTTCATTTTTCCCTCTTCATCTTCGAATATTCGAAGCCCCGATACCTTCTCGGCAAGCCATTCACAATCCTTCTCAGTATCATCCTTTCCAACACCAACAAAAACAAGGAGCCCCTTTCCGATGGCTCCCACCACCTTCTCATTTACGACCACCATCGCCTCGCTTACTCTCTGAACGACGGCTCTCACTGTATCACCCTTTCTGCGTCCAGAACGTATCTGTAAGTTTTCAGCCTGCTCAAAAATTCGCTCAATTCGCTGGTGTTGGAGATCCTTATATGGAGCTGGACAAGAATGGGATTTCTGTCCTTCAAAGTCTTCACACCAACAAACTCAGCTCCCAGGCTCGTCACACGATCTATCAAACTGGGAAGGCTTTTTTCTGAATCGAGAACGACCCTTACATAGGCATCGAACATATCGGATACTTCAAGATTCCATTCTGCAGGGAATACCTTTTCCTGAGAAATGCCTTTCAGATTCTTGCAGTCACTTCGGTGAATGCTCATTCCCCTTTTGCTCACAACGGCCACTATTGGATCTCCCTTTATTGGATGGCAGCACCTGGCTATGTGAAACTCTATGCTTTCTATTCCGTCGACTGTTACGATGTTTTGAGATTTCGGCTTTTTCTTCTTTGTTTTCCTCCTTACGACTATCTTCTTCCCCAGGATGGCCTCTAACAGATCCTGCGTGGTGATACTACCTTCTCCAATTTTCATGAAGAAATCTCTTTCAGAATAAGAGTTCAGGTACTTTTTTATTCCATCCGACTGCATCACTTCCTCAAAGGATTTTCCCAGTTTTCTGCATATCCTTCTGAGGGTTTCCTTTCCCTTTTCAACGAGTTCCGGAGCGAGTTTTTCTTTCAAAAATCTTCTGATCTTCGCCCGTGCGTTGTGGGTCCTGGCGTATTTCAACCAGTCGACGCTGGGACCGGAGGAGTTCTTGTTCACGATGATCTCCACGACATCGCCGTTCTTCAACTGATAATCTATGGGAACGATCTTTCCGTTTACCTTTGCACCGCTGTAATGGTGCCCCACTTCTGTGTGTATTGCATAAGCAAAGTCGATGGGAGTAGCACCTTTTGGAAGGTGAATGATATCCCCCTTGGGTGTGAAAACGAAAACCTCGTCCATTTGGAGTTCCTTCTTTATGTCTTCAAATTCTGTGAATCCCTGAGCGAGTTCCTTTCTCCAGTCAAGTAATCTTTCAATCCATTCTTTCGCTGTTTTCACGTCAGGTTTTTCCTTGTATATCCAGTGAGCGATGAGACCGTACTCGGCTTCCCTGTGCATCTCTTCGTCTCTGATCTGTATCTCCAGAGGTTCACCATATTTCGTGATAACCGTTGTATGAAGAGATCTGTAGCCGTTTGATTTTGGAGCCGCGATGTAATCTTTGAATCTACCAGGAAGGGGTTTCCAGATGTTGTGTACGATTCCAAGGACGGTGTAACAGGTTGTAACATCCTTCACCACAACTCTGAGGGCTATGAGATCGTATATCTCCTCGAACTTCTTCCCCTTTTCCTTCATCTTTCTCCAGATGCTGTAGTAGTGCTTGTATCTTCCCTCAACGGTGGCCTTTATTCTGTGTTCCTCGAGAGCACTTTTCAGGATCGAGATGTACTCGTTCGTTCTCTTCTCTCTTTCCTTTCTCTTTTCTGCAACGAGTTCCTTTATCTTGTAATACTCCTCCGGATACAGAACCTTGAAAGCAAGATCCTCGAGTTCTGATTTCATAGAATATATTCCCAATTTGTGAGCAAGTGGAGCATACACCTCGAGGGTTTCATAGGCCTTGTACCTCTTCTTTTCCGGGTCCTGGACATACTGCATGGTACGCATGTTATGGAGTCTGTCGGCAAGTTTCACAAAGATCACACGCATATCCTCAGCCATTGCGAGGAACATCTTCTGTATGGTCTCCATTCTTTTCCTAGAATCCTGATCCGGTCCGATGGGAGTGTTTATGCTGCTCACCTTGGTGACACCGTCTACTATCCTTGCGATCTCATTTCCAAAGAGTTCTTTTATCTGATCGAGACTAACACCTTCACCGTCTTCGACCGTATCATGGAGAAGAGCCGCCGTCAACGTGGTGGAGTCGACCCCCAACTCAGCCAGAATCTTTGCAACCTCCACGGGATGTGAGATGAACGGATCGCCAGAAAATCTCTTTTGTCCTTCATGAACAATCCACGCGAACTCGTAGGCTTTCATTAGAAGCCTCTTTTCTTCTCTGGAAAAGCTCTTTTTCCTCAGTGACTCTAATTCTCTGACCACTGCTCTGGCTTCCGATTCGAGTTCAGTTCTGTTCAGCATCGTTTCACCACCGATTGAACCTTTGTGAAAAAATTATAACACGGGAGAGGGGCATAAGCCGGATTCTGTCGTGGGTGGTCATCAATCTAGGGTGTGCGTTACCGCACACCTCAAGCGGCCAACCCGGGGGAATAGGGGGAGCAACCCAACCCCCTGCTTGGCCTTGCTCCAGGTGGGGGTTGCCAAGCCGCCGGGTTACCCCGACGCTGGTGGGCTCTTACCCCACCGTTCCACCCTTGCCCTCATCGGGCGGTCTTCTTCTCTATGGCCCTGTCCGAGGGTCACCCCTCCCGGGCGTTACCCGGCACCCCGCTCCAGAGTCCGGACTTTCCTCGGGGAACGCGAGTGTGCGTCCCCGCGACCACCTACCCCTCTCCCTATCTATGTAGACTTCTTCTTCCTTACACATGTTCCAGTAAGCAAAGCAAAGGCTGTGATCAATCCCCCCACAAATTGTGGAACGTTCATTTTTTCTCCCAGGAGCAAAATCGAAAGTACCAGAGAGATAAAAGGTTGAGTCATGTAAACCAGAGCGGTCGTGTTGCTTCCAACTTCTTTCTGATAACGCATCTGCCATAATATCCCAAAAACTGTGGCGAAAACCCCACTGTACAGCCCAACGATCAAAGCACCGACTGGAAGATGGAAGTTGTTTGCTCCGAACGCAAGGTTGATCACCGCAACGACCAGAAACTGCCAGAACATCATATCCTTTTCTCTTTCCACTCTTGAGAACCTGGTAATCAACACCACATGAAGTGCAAAAAGCACAGCACAGAAAAGCTGGAGAAGATCTCCTGAAGAAAAACCACCTATTCCCCCTGTGAGCAAATATATGCCAAGAAACCCGACAATGAAGGAAAAAAGATGCTCCTTTCTTGGCTTTTCGCCTTCCAGAAGGAAAGAAAAGATCGGAACGAAGAAGACAAAGCTCGAGACGATGAAACCACTTTTGGCTGCGCTGGTGAACTTCAATCCCCATATCTGGAAAATGTACGCACCGCAGAGAACAAGCCCCAGTAGAAACCCCCTTTTGAACTTTCCTGGACCGAATATCCACAAAGAAAGCAACGCAGCGCTTCCAAATCTAACTACGTTGTAGACAAAGGGTGAAACTCCACCCACAACGAGCTTTTGCAGAGGAAACGTCGAGCCTTGCAAAGTAGATGTCAGAAGAAGAAAGATGAGAGCCTTACTTTCCCGCCACATCCAGTACCTCCACCAGAACACTGGGTGCTATCGTACGATGCGAGACTCTCACATCGTTTCCAACCCGAACGATCCTCTTCAAGAAATCGAGGAAATTTCCTGAAATGGTGAACTCTTCCAGGCCGTGAGCAATTTCTCCGCTTTCCACCCAGTATCCCTTCGCAAACAGGGAAAATTCACCGGATACAGAGTTTGCCCCTGCATGCATCCCTTCAACTTCCGTTATGACCACACCTCTTCCCATTTCCCTCAAAAGATCGTTGAAGGACGAATCTCCCGGAACTATCATCAGGTTGACAGGCTGTATCCCGTTTTCAAAACCGTTTCCGGTTGGGCTCACACCCTCTTTCCTTGCCGTCTTCAGGTTGTGAAGGAAGGTCTTCAGAACACCGTTTTTCAAAACGTACTTTTCGGTCGTTGGAACTCCTTCATCATCGAAGGGAGTACTTGCAAGTCCCCTAGAATGGTAAGGAAGATCCTTTATGGAAACAACAGTACCTCCCACCTGGCTTCCAAGTTTTCCTTTCAAGGGTGACAGATTTTTCTGCACGTTCTCTGCCGAAATCATCGGAATGAACATCTCCATGAGATCAAGAAGAGCCGTGTTTCTCACAACAGCAGGGTATTTTCCAGATTCTATCGGTTTCGATCCTATGAGAGAAATGGCCTCCCTTGATGCTTGCCTTCCCACCTCTTCGGGATTGAGATCTTTCGGGATTCTTGCAATCTCAAACCAAAAACCTGACCTTGGATTGCTGTCCTTTGCAATCGCCATCACAAAGATGTATCCTCCGTCTGCCATCCCGTCTGCACTGAGACCCAGGGTGTTCGAGAGATACTTCCTTGTGACAAAATCCCGGTACATCACCGTTGGAACCATGACGATCCTTTCATCACTCGAAGCACCCTTGTGCGCCAGTCTTGCCATTTCCAACTTCTCTTTCACAGAGAGCTTTTCGAATTCACCCGCATAGGTTTCCATAGGCTCGTACTTTCCACCTTCAAAGAAGAACTCTTCTTCCTCACTGTCTTTGATCTGAAGATTTCCCAGAGCTTCTTCGAGACAGCGTTCAGGGTCTTCAAGAACCTGTGTTCGAAACACACCGGTTTTTCCTTCTTTCAGGACCTTTACCTCGATGCTGTACTTTCCAGCGTCTGTGTACTGATCTAGCTCGCCGTTTGCAAGCCGAAGTGAAAATTCCCGTGTTTCCACAAAACTCACCTGTGCCTCCACACCTTTTCTCATTGCAACTGTAAACAGTTTATCTTTGAACTCTTCGAGTGTCATCTGTTTCGCCCCCCTACTACTATCTCTTTGACTCTTATGGTGGGTTGCCCCACATCGGCAGGTATCGATCCGGAGAACGAACCACACATTCCCTGATCGCGCGCCAGGTCGTTTCCCACCATATCTATCTTCTGTATGATCTCATGCCCCTTTCCTATCAACGTGGCCCCGCGAACGGGCTTGGTGATCCTTCCTTTCTCTATGAGATAAGCTTCAGAGACGGCAAAGTTGAACTCTCCCGTCGCAGGATTCACAGAACCTCCTCCCATTGTTTTCGCGTAGAGCCCGTACTCTGTGGCAGAGATGATTTCCTCTGGGTGGTAATCACCGGGGAGGATGAATGTGTTACTCATTCTCGAAGTGGGTGGGAAGGTGTAATCCTGTCTTCTACCACTTCCCGTACTCTTCATTCCCATTCTCCTTGCACCGAGCCTGTCCACGAGGTATCCGACGAGAACTCCTTTGTCTATCAGTAAGGTTCTCTGCGTGGGAGTCCCCTCATCATCCACGTTGGCAGAACCCCATCCGTTTGGAATCGTGGCATCGTCCACTGCAGAAACGCACTCTGCGGCTACTTTCTGACCGAGCTTTCCGGCAAAAACAGAAGCTCCCTTGGCTACGGACGTTGCTTCTAAACCATGTCCCACTGCCTCGTGAAAGATCACCCCACCGAATCCGTTCGCTATCACGACCGTCATCTTCCCAGCGGGAGCAGGTTCTGCCTCAACCATTCTGGCAGCAATCCTTGCCGCCTTTCTTGCAGCTTCTTCCACATCTATTCGTTCGAAGAACTCAAAACCCATTCCAGCCCCAGGTCCATAAAAACCTCTTTCGAGGACGCCGTCTTTCTCGGCAACGGCATTTATCATGAGGCGTGTTCTTACACGCCTGTCTTCAGCCCACACTCCTTCCGAGTTTGCAACCAATATCTCCTGATCGTAGTCCCAGTACCAGACGACCACCTGCTTTATGAGACTCGAATAATCCTTCGCTGCACGGTAGGCACTTTTCATAACGAAGACCTTCTCTGTTTTTTCCACCTGATCTGGAGGTATGATCACGATATGCCTTTCTTTTCTCTTTGTCCTGTTGAAGTTGAAAGTGAGATCCTCGATCTTCGTTTCTTCTAAAGCTTCCCCCACTTTCTTTGCCACTTTCAGCAGGTTGTCCCTTGAAAGATCGTTTGTATAAGCGTAGACAGCCTTCGTTCCTAGAAATCCCCTGATTCCAACACCAGCGATCTCTCCACTCGTTGCCTGCTCCACCTTTCCATTCTTCAGTTCAAATCGGTTTTCGTACTTCTTCTCGAAAAACACCTCGGCAAAGTCTCCTCCGTTTTTCAAAACGGCCAAAAGAACATCCCTGACGACACTTTCGTTGAGCACATTGATCCCTCCTTCCCTGGTTTCCATTATACTACGCTCCAAGTTCGTTTTTCGAACCACATTTGACCTCCAATCTCGTGTAAAATAGAGTCAGGAGGTGAAATTATGAGAAAGTTTTTGCCGATCTTTCTCATTCTGGCGGCCACTGTGATGGCGGGTAATTACGTTCTCGTAGTGTACTCAGAACCCCTCTCTCAGGTTTTCATAAACGGAAATTACGTGGGAACGGTGGACGTAACCGGTCAGCTGGTTCTAACGCTGAACTCTTCAGGAAAGTTCGTCGTGACAGTGAAGAAGACCTGGTACGTTCCCTTTGAGGGTGAAATCATCATCACAAGCCCAGGAGAGTTCGTGATCTTTGCCAATCTGAGGGAAGCTGGTGCCCTGAGGGTGTTTTCGAATGTTTACCCTGTTGAAGTATACGCCGAAGGCATGTATCTGGGAAAGATATACAGTGTGAAAGACGTTCTTTATGTTCCAGCTGGAACGGTGACTCTCACCTTCAAAGCGGAAGGTTATAAGGAAAAAGCCTTGACGGTTCAAGTGAAACCTAGAAGCGAAAACACGTTGAACATCTTTCTCGAGGAAAAGGTGCTTGAACTGAACTTGAAAATAGAACCGAAAAAGTTCTCCCCGAACGGCGACTGGTACGAGGATCAAACAACTTTCTATGTGTACCTATCCAAACCGGCAGATCTGAGGATAGAAGTGCTGGACGATCAGGGAGAAGTTGTCTGGTCACGAAGGCTCACAGGATCTGAAGGAACAAACAAGATTACCTGGAACGGGAAAGGAGTCCCAGATGGAAGGTACAAGGTCAGAGTCATAGCAACAACGGAGAATGAAATTCAATCTGTGGAGCAGGAAGTGATAGTCGATAGAAGCAAGTACACTTACTTTAAAGAGCTCTTCATAGGTTCCACTCTGCTGATAGTACTTCTTTTGCTCTTCATCCATTAACCTCTGCTTGCAACAAGATAGATGTAAAAAGAGTAAACGAGAAGGAGTGATAATCCTTCAAAACGAGATATCTTTTTTCTTGAAGCTGAAAACACAAGCACCAGAAGTGATGTGGCAAGCAAGAACACCAGATCTATGGTGTAGTTAGAAACGTCCACGGTCAGTTTGTTGAAGAAAGAACTCACACCAAGTATGAACAGTATGTTGAAGACGTTGCTTCCTACGATGTTTCCAACGAGTATGTCGCTTTCTTTCTTCACCGTCGAAACAACGCTGACCACGAGTTCTGGAAGAGAAGTTCCTACGGCTACGATGGTGAGTCCAACAAATGTCTGGGAAAGACCGAAATTTCGGGCTATTTTTACGACGTTCTCTATGGCAAGGTTCCCACCGAACCAGAGTGCCAAAATTCCACCTGATATCATGACAACGCTCAAAGGAACACTCTTTTGTTCCTTTATCTCCTCCATCTCCTCTTCTATCACATCCTTTGCAGAGGTGATCAAGTAGTACATGAAGATCACCATGAAGGAAAGGAAAACTACTCCATCATGCCACGAGAGGTAGCTGTTTTTCAGAAAGAGACTGATGAAAGAAATCGTCGACAGGATCATAAAAGGTAGTTCGGATCTGATTGTACTTTTTTTGACGGGAACTGCTCTGAAGAGAGCAGCAAGACCGAGACAAAGCCCCACATTCGCTATGTTGCTCCCAACCACGTTAGAAATGGCAATACTTGTGTAACCTTTCGAAGCAGAAACGAGTGAAGAGACAAGTTCCGGAAGAGATGTCCCAAAAGCCACAACCGAAAGACCTACTATCAGCTTGGAGATTCCAAGTCTCAAAGCAAGAGAGGAAGCTCCCTCTACAAGCCAATTTGCGCCGAGAACCAATATGGCTATCCCAAGGCCGGTCAGAAAAAATTCCACGGCTTCATTACTCCCCGATGATCTTAACTAGAACTCTCTTCGGTCTCATTCCGTCGAATTCGCCGTAGAAGACTTGCTCCCATGGGCCCAGATCCAGTTTTCCATCTGTGATCGCTATGACCACTTCTCTTCCCATGATTGTTCGTTTCAGATGAGCATCCGCGTTGTCTTCACCTGTGTCGTTGTGCCTGTACTGGGAATAAGGTTTCTCTGGTGCGAGTTTTTCAAGCCACACTTCGAAATCGTGGTGAAGACCCGGTTCATCGTCGTTTATGAAAACACTTGCCGTGATGTGCATAGCGTTGCACAGGAGGAGTCCTTCCTTTATACCACTCTCTTTTACACACTCTTCTAGGAGGGGTGTGATGTTGATGAATTCTCTTCTCTTCTTTGTGTGA